>JBEKZK010000207.1:0-7207 GCA_049509935.1 Xanthobacteraceae bacterium
CAAAGCCGCAACCTTTGCATCATCATCTCCCCTGCCGCGGGGCATCAGCCTGCGCGTGTACAAGGGCTCTCGAGCCGGCCGTCGATCAATGAAATCGCCCGATCCGCGAGATGGACCTCCGCGGCAGAGGGCCCGTGCCGGATCGGAACGCCGCTGCTATGCGCGGCCGCGTAGAGGTCGGCGATCGTGTCCACCCCGACTAGGCGCAGAGCGCGCCGGTAGATGATCTCGCCCTGCCGCCAAGGGCCTCAATACCCCATCGTGTAGGCGTCCCAGTAGCCGCGGCCGCCCCAGGGGCCGTAGGCGCCGTACAGCGGGCCGCAGGTGTAGCGGCTCAGGCGGCCGCCCTGGCACTCCTCCGAGCAGTGGCGGCGCCATTCGCAACCCGCCGGACCGCAGACCCGGGCGCGCCAGCAGTGGGCGCCGAGAGCGCCCTCGGCGCTGCGGCCCTCGCGCACCGTGAGGTCGGCGGCCGGCGACGGGCCGGCGCCGGCGGCCAGGAGGGAGAGGCCGGCGGCGAGCATGAGAAGGGATTTGCGCATCGAAAGCCTCCGATTCCAACCCAACCCGACGCCGGAATGCCGGCTCCCGAATGGGCCGATGCTACCTACTTGTTACCTACTTGGGCGAGCCCGCGGACAGCAGGTTGCGCGCGATCACGCCGTTCTGCACCGCGACCGCCGCGTTGTTGCCGGTGGCGATCACCGTCTGGATGTTGGTGTTGAACTTGGCGACCTCGTAGGACGGCGCGTTGGAGGCGAAGATCACGTCCTTGTTGCGCATCTGCACCTTGGTGCCGAGGAAGTAGCCGGCGGGGTCGCGGAAGCTCACGGTGTAGATCACCGGAATGACCGGCCCGGGGTATTTCGCACAGTCGATGCCGAGCCGCTGGGCGACCGGGCACGACTCGCCGCGATAGAGGAACACCGAGCCGGCGTCGGCCTGGACGTCGATCAGGCCGCCGGCGTTGGCCAGTGCCTCGGCGAGCGAGATGCGCCAGGCGCCGAACGAGAACTGCCCCTGCAGCTGGAACGCACCGGTGAAGACGGTGCCGCCGGCGGTGGCGCCGAAGGCGAGGTAGGTCTGCGGCTCCTTGTACACGTACACGGTGTCGTCGGGCCAGATCCAGATGTTGTTGGAGGGCTCGTAGACCAGCGCGCCGAACGGCACGGTGGCGCGCACGCCCTTGCGCTCGAGCATCACCCAGGTGTCGTAGCCCTGGTCCTTGATGCCGCCGGCGCGGGTGATGGCGTCGAGGATGTGCTCGCCGGCCGGCTGGGCGGGGAAGCGGTTCGGCGTGTTGACCTCGCCGAGCACGCTGATCAGCGAGGTGTTCTGGGTGGCGAGCGCGACCAGCACCTGCGGCTCGATGGCGCGGTTCTTGATGCGCGCCACGATCTCGTCCTGGACCTCGACCGGCGTGTGCCCCTTGGCGCGGACGGCGCCCGCATAGGGCACCGAGATGTTGCCGTTGGTGTCGACCGGCTGGTTGGGCAGCTGTACGAAGTTGCCCGGACGCACGCCGGCCTCGATGGGAATGAACAGTCCGCCGGCGGCGGCCTCGAACACCGTCACGGTGACGACGTCGCCGATGCCGAATTTGATGGTCGGCGGAGGACGCGAGTCGTGGAAGACGGTGGCGATGCTCCGCGGCTGGTCCTCGGCGAGGATGTGGACGACCTCGGGGGTCAGCTTGACGACCTCGTAGGGGAGGCCCTGGGGATCGGCGATATGGGCGCGGATCTCGACGGACGACGGCCCGGCCTCGGACAGATATCCGCAGCCCGCGGTCTGCAGCGCGGCCGCGGCGACGGCGGCACCCCCCCATGCGCGAAGACTTTGCATCTGTACCCCTTCGACCCCCGCGATGATCGTCATCATAGAGCGAACAGCGAGCAACGAGACTATCGATGTTCTGTAAAAGTTGCCTTCACGCGTCGATTTTCTCAAGTTGTTGCCGGAAGATCACATTTGTGACGCCCGAAAGGCGCCATGACGGAGCGTAATACCCGCTCCTGAGGTATTTCTGCATGTGGAGAACTCTATCATCGACGCGAATACAGCATAACGGACACGAATTGGTCAGGTCAATGTCGCACATCGCGAAACGAAGAATAACGAATCCCCTTCACTCCGACAGTATTCCGCGGCCCCGACGCCTCCGCCTGGCGTTGACGCAAGGTCAACTCACGGCGCGAGGGTGCCGGCGCGCCGCACGACCGGTGCGGGCGGCCTCGATCCGCGCCGCAAGCGCCGCCCGTGCGCCGCCGCGGGGAAGCTGCTCGCGCAGAGCCGCGACCTCCAGCGCCAGACCGACGACGGTGTCGCGCAGGCCGGCGTTCTCCGCCTCGAGCTCGCGGATCACCGGCGCCAGATGCCGCCGGCTCGACGGCCGGTCGGCGCGCACACCAGACACCGTTGCCGCTGGCCGCTTGACGGCCGTCGCGTGCTGCCTTGTCATCGACGTCTCAGCCCCGATATTCCCGGTGCGTGTATGTTAAGATATCAACAACGACTGCACCAGCCCAAATTTTGCCTTGCTGGCATGCCGGCGCCGGCATGCGGCCGGCGCAATGTGAAAGCGGGGCCGATCAACCGAGTATATGATCGAACATCACATAACATACCAGTAGTTCCACGCACGATGATTCGCAATTAATGCTTGATCAGGAAATCGTCGATTCAATATTGCGGACGAATTCGATTCGGATATAGAGCGATGTCGCAACGACGACTGGGCCGCCCGGTGCCGAGACTTGTGTTGTCGTCCGACAATGCTGGTGCCGGTGGCGCGGACAGGCCCCGCGCGCGGCGCCGAGAGAGACATCGCGATGATGAAAAAGCGGCATTCGCCCGACGAGATCGCGGCAAAGCTTCTCCAGGCCGACGCCTGGAGCGCCCAGGGCAAGCTGCACGGCGACATCGCCAAGGGGCTCGGGGTGAGCCTGATGACCTACCACCGCTGGCGCAAGGCGCGCCCCGAGCCGGCGGATCGAGCCCCGCCGCCGGCGACGGGGCGCAAGGCGGCCGCGTTGCTGGCGGCGCCGGCCGCGGTGCTCGCCGCGCCCGCCGACCAGGCGGCCTACATCGCCGATCTGCGGCTGGAGAATTCGCGGCTGCGGCGGCTGGTGACCGACCTGCTGCTGGAGAAGGTGCAGCTCGAGGAGGTCCTGCAGGAGGGCGCGCCGCGCCGGCGGCGGACGTGAGTGGGGCGGTGATTGTTGACTGAGCGCGAGGCGGCTCCAGCCCCTTCTCCCTCAGGGAGAAGGGGCGCGCGGCAGCGCAGGATGAGGGGTGATCGCGTCTGATCGGAGGGCGGTAACCCCCTCACCCCAGCCCTCTCCCCACGCAAAGTCGGATATTTCCGACTTTGCGCGGTCTATGACTGCCCGAACCCGGGAACACCCGGGTTCGGATGGGGAGAGGGAGTCCGGCCGAGTGTGCGGGACCGCATCGATCTTCACACCGTGCGAGGCCCGGAATTCCGATGAGCACAACAACACTGGGCTTGCGGCTGCTGCTGATCGCGGCGGCGGTGATCGTGGCGGCGGTGGCGCGGGGGGCCGAGCCGGGGACCACCGCTGGGTGCCGGGCGATCGTGGACAGCGCCGAGCGGCTGCGCTGCTTCGAGCGCGCGCTGCCGGCCGGGGAGCCGCAGCGGGCGGTGGCACTGGCGGGCGGCTGGCGGCTGGTGCGCACGCCGAGCCCGCGCGGCGAGGCGGACGCCGTCTCGATCATGCACACGGCGGACACGGCGCGGTCCGACCCCGATCTCGCCGGGCTGATGCTGCGCTGCGGGAGCGGCGGCGCCGAGGCTGTGGTGGTACTGCTCCGCCCGGTCTCGCCGCGCACCCGGCCGCAGGTCAGCGTCACGGCGGACGGCCGCGCCGCCCGGTTCGACGCGACGGTGGTGCCGCCGTTCACCACGGTGCGGCTGCGGGCGGACGCCGCCGAGCTGGTGTCCGGCCCGTGGCAGGGGGCGGCCGAGCTCGCCGTCGAGATCGACGACGAGCAGGCGCCGATCCGCGGCGTGGTGCCGGTGGCGGGCCTGCGTCCGGCGTTCCAGGCGCTGCTCGCCAGCTGCTCCCCATGAGGCCCAGCCGCCGCGGCCCTCGACCATCGGCCTCGGCAGGCGCATGGTCCGAAACGACGAATCGGTGACCACCCGGGATCAGGCCCGGGCAGGCTCACTCCTGGCCATGGCTCTCTAGTGCGGCGGATTTGAAGTTCCTATCAGATGTGCGGCGCGCTCGTCATAGGAACTTCAAATCCTAAGAGCCGCACTAGAATCATAGACTTGCTAGTGCACCTTTGAATTCCGAAGTTCGCTCCAGAGGATGTCGCCAAGTGACGCGAACTTCGGAATCGGTGCACTAGTGGCATGGCCTCTTCTGCGAGCCGGTGACCGCCCTGCATCAGCTTCGGGGCAGGCCGGCCCATGCGCTTACGCTTCCTTAACCGGCGGCGTGGAACCTCGCGCGGAGGTCGATCCACGATGATGCTCATTTTGTTCTGCGCGCTGGCCGGCGCCGTTCTCGGCCTTCGCTTCAGGTTTCTGGTGCTGGTGCCGGCGATCGGGCTCGCGGTGCTCACCGTCGTGGTCGGCGGCGTTGCGCGGGCAGACGGTACCTGGGCGATCGTCGGGGCGGCAGCGGCGGTCGCGACAGTGCTGCAGATCGGATACCTCGCCGGCACGGTGACGCGCTTCGCCATCGCGGGCGCCCGCACCGCGCGGCCGCGCCCGGTGCCGACACCGGCCGCGGCGCTGTTCAAGCCGCCGGTGTAGCTACCCATTTCATTCGCCGCACCAGCGGTGATAACGGTGCGCCATGTCCGGCGCGCTCCTCGCCCTGATTGTGGTGGTCGCTGCCGCGCCGGCGATGGTGGCGGGCGGCGCGGTCGTGGCGTGGCCGGCGCTGGCGATCGCAGCCGGCGCGCTGGTGGCGGTCGCCCGCGCGATCCGGCCCGGCGAGATCCAACACCTCGGGACGCTGGTGCGGCCGGCGGCCGTGCTGGCGGCGGTGCCGGCGGCGTGGATGCTGATCCAGATTCTGCCGTTGCCGGTGCACGGCCTGGCCAATCCGATGTGGGACAGCGCGGCGGCGGCGCTCGGCCGTCCGATCGCCGGCAGCATCAGCATCGACACCGGCGCCAGCCTGCTGGCGCTGGCGCAGTACATGGCGACCGTCGGGGTGGCCCTGCTGGCCGCCGCCGTCAGCCTCGACCGCCAGCGCGCCGAGTGGCTGCTGCTCGCCCTGGTGGCGGCCGCTGCGGCGATCGCCGCGGTGGTGATCGCCGACGCCGCGGGCCTGGCGCTGCCCGGCGGCGCGATGGCCGGCGGCGGCCGGGCGGCCGCGCTCGATGCCGTCGCGCTGGGGGTGGTGCTGGCGGCCGCCGGGGGGCTGCGGACCTTCGAGCGGTTCGAGACGCGGCGGGCGAGCCCGGGCCGTTCGCCGCGGGCGATCGCGGCGGCGGCCGCCGGATGCGCCGCCGCCCTCATCCTCGAGGTCGCCGCGCTGGCGCTCGGCGGATCGGGGCCGATTTGGTTCGCCGCCGCCTGCGGGCTCGCCGTGATGGCGGCGGTGGTGGCGACGCGCCGGCTCGGGCTCGGTCCGTGGGGGGTGTCCGGACTGGCGGCGGCGGCGCTGGTGATCGCGGCCGGCGTGATCATCGGGCAGCTGTCGGGCAGCCGGCCGGCGCACCCGACGCTGGCGTTCGCGCCGGCCGGCGCGCCGATCGCCACCACCGAGCGCATCCTGGCCGACGCGCCGTGGGCCGGCACCGGGACCGGAACCTTTGCGGCGCTGACCGCGATCTATCGCGACGCCGACGAGGCGACGGCCGACGCCGCAGCGCCGACCGCCGCCGCGCAGATCGCCGTGGAGCTCGGATGGCCGGCACCCTTGGTTCTGATGCTCATCGCGGCGATCGCCACGGTGGCGCTGCTGCGCGCCGCGCTGCGGCGCGGCCGGGATTCGTTCTACCCGGCGGCGGGCGCGGCCGCCCTGGCGGTGCTCACGGTGCTGGCGTTCGCCAATGCGGGCGTGCCGGCGCCGGCGCCGGCGATCCTGGCGGCGGCGACGATGGGGCTGGCGCTGGCGCAGAGCCGCAGCCGCATCGCGGTGTAGCACCGCCGTGTAGCCCGCATGGAGCGCAGCGCAATGCGGGGACGGCCTTGCGGTGGGTCACCGCCGCTCCCGGATTTCATCCGGGCTACGAGGGGCCGCGGCCGCGCCGCCGTGTAGCCCGCATGGAGCGCAGCGCAATGCGGGGCGGCCTCGCGGTGTGGCACCGCCGCTCCCGGATTTCTTCCGGGCTACGAAGGCCCGCGGTCAGGTGGCGGCGATCTGCACGGTGGACCAGAAGTTCGGGTTCTTCGGGGACTGCGCGCGGAGCCACTGGTAGCGGGTCAGCGCCATCGGCCGCACCGTGGCGCTGAGATTGTCGAGCACGAGATCGCCGTCGTGGGTGCGCGCCACCAGCACGAGGTGATGCTCGCCCGACGCGGTCACCACCTCGGCGAGGACCAGGGCCTTGGACGGCCAGCCGCGCGCCAGCAGCTCGTGGCGCTTGGTCACCGCAAAATCGTGGCAGTTGCCGGCGCTCGGCGCGACCCGCCAGGTCTCGGTGCCGGTCTCGGCGCGCGCCACGATCGAGCGGTTGACCTCGCGGTTGACGCCGACGAGATCGTCATAGCGCTCCGGCGTGAGCGTGACGCCGTGCGGGCGGAAGACGAACCGCGGCGCCCGGCAATCGCCCGGGTTGCGCACGCAGAACACCGTGTAGGCCATCGGGGCGAGCGACGGCGCGTTGAACATCAGCCGGGCCATGTGATTCTTGAGGACGCGCGGGAGTCCGTAAAACTCCGCATTCGCTTGCGATACGAAGGTCGTCGCGGCAACCATGCCGAGAATAACCAGTACTTTTACTGACTGTCGCATGACGTTGCGTGTCCTTAATACATTTCTCAGCCCCGGTAATACATATAATAATCTTACCTGCTGTTGAATTGTCAGACGTAATTACTTTCAAATGCAGATGAACACAGGCGTCAATCGTTAACCACAGCGGCGCTGGGCGGGGCCGCTGGCCACGCAAGAGGCAGGGCGCTCGTTCCTCTCTCCGCTGGGGAGGGGGCTGGGGTCAGGGCTGGGTTGAGGGGGGTGAGGCGGCTGGGAGCTGCTCACCCCGACCCTCTCCCCGCGAG
>JBEKZK010000208.1:0-7148 GCA_049509935.1 Xanthobacteraceae bacterium
GGCCGGGTCGCGCTGCTTGGCGACATCCCACAGCTTGTCGCCGCTCACCAGCCGATTGGACTGCCGCCACAGCCAGACCTCCATGAGGTCGCGGAACAGCCAGCCGTTGGCGACGATCCCGTGATCGCGCGGCTCCAGCCCCGTCATGAAGGTCGCCTGCACCGGGCAGGTGACGGCAGGCGTGACGGTGGTCAGCGGCCGCATCGCCCCGGCGCGCGCCAGCGCCGACAAATGCGGCGTGCTCTGTCCCAGCAGCCGCGGCGTCAACCCGACGAGCAAGATGACGATGGTCGGGCGCATGGGCTCTCCGTCGTGGCGCGCGCGGGCGGCATCGGGCAGTCTTGCGACACCGGGGCGATAGATCAAGGCGGGCGAAGGCGGCTCGAAGGCGGCTGGGGTGCATTGACACGGTCAGGGCCGTGAACGAGAATGAGGCTTCGCGCAAGCGGAATTTCCCTGCGCGCAAGATCAAGACGAGCGGCGGGGCGTCGATCACGCCCGCATGTCGATCATCCGGTGACCGACCGTAGGGTGCCGACGATACGGTACCATACGGTGACCGACATGCAGCGACTGCCGCAGTGGGAGGCCGTGATGTTGGACGCAGGACGCGGGCCTCCCTCGCCGGATGTGCACGTGCAATCGTTCGACGTCCGTTACAGCTACCCGGTCTATTTCACACGCGACGTCTTCGACCCGGAGAACGCCTGCCTCCGTGTCGCGCTGGCGCGGCTCGAGCCCGGCAAGCGGCATCGGCTCGCGGTGTTCGTCGACGAAGGCGTGGCGCTCGCCCGTCCGGACCTGGTTGGACGGATCACCCGCTACGGCGCGCGGCACGCGCAATCGCTGCAGATCGTCGACGACGTCGTCGTGGTGCCCGGCGGCGAGGCGATCAAGAACCATCACGACCGCATCGAGCACGTGCTCAAGGATCTGTCGTCGCGGCACATCGATCGCCAGTCCTACTCGATGGCGATCGGCGGCGGCGCGGTGCTCGACGCGGTGGGGTTCGCCAGCGCGATTTTCCATCGCGGCGTGCGCCACATCCGGCTGCCGACCACGGTGCTGGCGCAGGACGATTCCGGCGTCGGCGTGAAGAACGCCATCAACGCGTTCGGCGCCAAGAATTTGCTCGGCACCTTTGCGCCGCCGTTCGCGGTCATCAACGATTCGGCCTTTCTCGACGCCCTTCCGGCCCGCGACAAGCGCTGCGGGACGGCCGAGGCGGTCAAGGTGGCGCTGATCCGCGACGCCGAGTTCTTTGCCTGGATCGAGCGCGAAGCCAACGCATTGGCGCGCTTCGAGCCCAATGTCATGGACGCCATGATCGCAAGGTGCGCCCGGCTCCACATGCGGCAGATCATGCATGGCGGCGATCCCTTCGAGCAGGGCTCGGCGCGACCGCTCGATTTCGGCCACTGGGCCGCCCACAAGCTGGAATCGCTGACCCGCAACGAGTTGCGGCACGGCGAGGCGGTGGCGATCGGCATTGCACTCGACACCCGATATTCGGTGCTCGCCGGCCTGCTGCCGCCGGGCGAGGACGAGCGCGTCGCCGACCTGCTGGCCCGGCTCGGTTTCGTGCTGTGGAGCGATGCGTTCGACTTCAAGGACACGCGGCGCCGCCGCCGGGTGCTCGAAGGTCTTGCGGAGTTTCAGGAGCATCTCGGCGGCGAGCTGACGATCACGCTGCTGGAAGGGATCGGACGCGGCGTCGAGGTTCACGCCATCGACGCCGGGCTGGTGGAGCAGTCGATCCGCTGGCTCCGGGCGCGGATTGTTTAAATCATGCGCCTCGAGCATCTCCCCGGCAGCGTCCATCTCACCTACTGCACCAATATCCACGGCGGCGAGACCTGGCCCGAGGTCAAGGCGAGCCTTGCGGCCCATGTGCCCGGCATCAAGGCGAAGGTCTCGCCCGGTGCGCCCATGGGGCTCGGCCTGAGGCTGTCGGCGACGGCGGCGGAGGAGCTGTCGAGCGAAGCGCCGTTCGCCGAGCTGCGCGACTTTCTCGCCGCGCACGATCTCTACGTCTTCACCATCAATGCGTTTCCCTACGGGCCGTTTCACGGCACCCGGGTCAAGGAGCACGTCTATCAGCCGGATTGGCTGACGCCCGAGCGGGTCGCCTATACGGATCGCACCGCCGACATTCTCGCCAAACTTTTGCCCGCCGGGATGCCCGGATCGATCTCGACCGTTCCCGGCACCTTCAAGGCGAACGTCCGCGGGCCGGCCGACGCGCGGGCAATGGCGGCGAGCATGGCCCGCCATGTGGCGCGGCTCGTCGACATCGCGCGGCGCACCGGCCGGGAGATCGCGCTGGCGCTGGAGCCCGAGCCCTGCTGCTTCCTGGAAACGGTCGAGGAGACGCTCGGCTTCTTTCGCGACCATGTCCACAGCGATGAGACGACCGGCCTGCTCGCCCGGCTCGCCGGCATCGATGTCGCGGCGGCCGACGCGGCGCTGCGGCGCCATCTCGGGGTGTGCTACGACGTCTGCCACGGCGCCGTCGAGTACGAGGATCCGGCGGCGGCGCTGGCGGCCTTCGATCGGGCCGGCATCAAGGTGGCGAAGCTGCAGCTGAGCTCGGCGCTGCGCCTGCCATCGGTCGGCGCTGCGACCGAGGCGGCGCTGCTGGCGTTCGACGACGGGGTCTACCTGCATCAGGTCGTGCAGCGCCGTGACGGCGCGATCAGCCGGTTCGTCGATCTTCCACCGGCGCTGGCCGCATTGCGCGCCGGAAACGCCGGCGGCGAGTGGCGGGTGCACTGCCACGTGCCGGTCTTCCTCGAGGTCGCGGGCTCCCTGCAGTCCACGCAGCCGACCTTGCGGCAGGCGCTGGCCTGCGTCCGCGACCGGTTCGTATCGCCGCATCTCGAGGTCGAAACCTATACCTGGAGCGTGCTGCCCCCGCAGCTGCGGCAGGCGAGCCTCGTCGACGCCATCGCCGGCGAGATGCAGTGGGTGCTCGAGGAGCTGCACTGATGGCGATTGCGGCACGCCGCTCGGTCGCGCCCGAGACCCTGCTCAAGCTCGGCCGGGTGTCGAACCTGCCGACGGTGTGGACCAACGTCCTGGCCGGCACGGTGCTCGCCGGCGGCACCGGCCTCGGCGTGCGGACCGGCATCGTCGCCGTGGCAATGTCCCTGCTCTATGTCGGGGGCATGTTTCTCAACGACTACTGCGATCGCGACATCGACGCCCGCGAGCGGCCAGCGCGTCCGATCCCGGCGGGAGAGATTTCCCCTCGGACGGTGGCGGCCATCGCCGCTGCGCTGCTCGCCGCCGGCATCGCCCTCATGGCGACGTTCGGAGCGGCGGGTGCCAGCGCCGGTCTCGCACTGGCGCTCGCCATCGTGGGCTACGACTGGTTCCACGCCCGCAATCCCCTGGCGCCGGTGGTCATGGGCCTGTGTCGTGCCCTGGTCTATTGCGCCGCGGGAGCGGCCGCGGTCGGCGGGGTGCCGGCGACGCTCGGCGCGGCGGCGGCGGCGATCCTGGCCTTCACGGCGGGGCTGACCTACGCGGCGCGCCAGGAAAGTCTCGACCGTATCGGCCACCTGTGGCCGCTCGTCCTGCTCGCAGTCCCGATGGTCGTCGCATCGCCCGCTTTGGCGAACGGCGCTCTCGCCGTCCTGGTCTGGCTCGGGCTAGTGGCCTGCGTCTGCCATGCGGTCTATCTGCTCGCCCGCCGGCCGGTGCCCGGGTCGGTGCCGCGGGCGGTCGGGTTCCTCATCGCCGGGATCTCGCTCGTCGACGCGGCGCTCCTGGCGAGCGCCGGCGCGATCCCGCTGGCGCTCCTGGCGTGCGCCGGCTTCGCCGCCACGCTGCTGCTGCAGAGATACATTGCCGGCACCTGAACGATGCGGCCTGCAATGGCCAATGACCTTACGGCCGCCATGCACGGCCGCCGCCAGGTGCGGCAAAAGCAAGGCGCCTCGGCGATGCCCGGCCCATGGCAGGGGGGCCTCGGGACGGGTGCCCCGGGGAGGTCATCGACCAGCCGGGCGATTCCGCCCGATCGGAGCACGCCGTCGCCGTCAGCAGCGGAGATTTTGCTGGCTTGCCGTTGGACCTAAGGTTAGACTGCGGTCGCGAGGGAGACGGTGCGAAGCGAGGACGACCGACGTCGGCCGCGGATATCCGCCTCGGCGGAACGATCCTCGAGAGCAGATCCTTCAGAGCAAACGAACGTTCAGAACAAACAAACGAGCGCAATGCACATGGGGAGGAATGGCGTGAGGGCGGCGCTGTTGTGCTGCTTGGCAATTGTTGCATGGTCGCTGTTGCCGACGTCTGCGGCGCTGGCGGCCGGTGATGCGCGGCACGGCGAAGCGCTCTTCCTGCGATATTGCCAGGGTTGTCACGGCGCGGACGGGAAGGGCGAGGGCAAGGGCTTCATGCCCCATGTCGGGCCGCTCGCCCGCAAGGGCTATATCGACACGGTGCCCGACGACTATCTGGCCGACGTGATCGCCGAGGGCGGCCTCGCCGCCGGCAAGAGCGGCTACATGCCGTCGTGGAAGAGCACGCTGACGCCGCAGGACATCGCCGACGTCATCGCGTTCATTCGAACTTTTCTCGTCGAGTGAGGTCGTACACTCCAACAAAACCCCGGCCAACGGGAACCAACCAACGCAAGGAGGAGACGCAATGACAATGCTGAAATGGACGATGCTGGCCGCAGTCGCCGCGGTTCTGCCCGCCGCCGCCGCCTGGGCCGACATGGACGCCAAACCGGGTAGCTCCGTGGCGGCCGAGTGGGTGAAGCGCATTCCCCTCCCCCCCAATCCCGACAAGGTCGTGGTGCCGCCGGGCTACAAGGTGGGGGTCTTCAAGGCCGGGCTCGACACGCCGTCCTCGGCGGCCGTCGACAAGGACGACAACCTGTGGGTCGCGATTTCCGGCCCGTTGTTCAACACCATCGACACGCTCGAGCCGCCGCACGTCAAGATCTTCGACAAGAGCGGAAAGCTGATCAAGGAGGTCGGCCGCGACATCTTCAAGACGGTGATGAACGAGATCGGCTACTGCGCCGAGAACGACACCATGTACATCCCGGAATACGGCGAGAAGATCTGGGAGATGAAAGGGGTCAACGGCGAGCTCAAGCTCATCGTCAAGGATCTGCCGAACGGCGACCACCGCAACGGCGGCATCACCTGCAAGGACGGCTACCTGTATTTCGCGCTCGGCTTTCCCAGCAACAGCGGTTTCGCCGACCCCGACAATCACGGCTGGACCGACATCCCCAACGATCCGTTCTGGGTCAAGCACCAGGACGGCCTCGGCACGACCCCGCACGATCCGGTCTGCCGCGACATCGTCCACACCGGCCTCAATGTCCGCTCGTCGGACGGCCGGATGACCGGAGCGCTCATGCCGGTCGGCGTGCCCGCCAAGCCCGGCCAGATCGTCAAGGCGCAAGTGCCGTGCGGCGGCTCCGTCATGCGGGTGAAGATCGGCGACAAGGGTCCCGACGGCATCTATCCGCACGAGAAGATGGAAGTCTACGCCATGGGCTTCCGCAACCAGTCCGGCGTCGCCTTCGGGCCGAAGGGAACGAAGTTCGAGAACGCGCTCGCGGTCTCCGACAACGGCGTCAACGACCTCGGCCATCGCCGCATCGCCAATGGCGCCGAGAAGCTGTGGATCGTGACCGAGAAGGGTCAGGACGGCGGGTTCCCCGACAAGGAGGGGATGAATTTCGTCACCAACAAGCGCTTCTCGCTGATTCCCTACCTCGGCAACGCGGTCGATCGCCCGTTCCCGCAGCTCTACATCGGGGACAAGCCGTACGTGAAGGCTCCCGGTCCCTATCACTTCCAGCGCCACGTCGACGGCTACCGCGGCGTTCCGCTGATCGCCGCCAACCCCAATCCCAACGGCTACATCAATCCGGTGCTGGAATGGGATACCAACAACCCGATCGACGGGATCGCCTGGAGCGCGTCGGGCTTCGGCGCCAACAACAATCTGTTCGGGGCGGTGTACGGCATCCTCGATACCGGCCCGGAGAGCCTGGTCCCGACCTGGCCGCTGGTGCTGCGCATCGAGTTCCTCGATCCGACAGGCATCAAGTGGTCGCAATTCGCCCACAACATCGATCCCGGGCCGAACTCCTATCAGAAGCCCGAGAACCGCGGCGGGCTGGAGCGCCCGAACCGGGTGGTGTTCAGCAACGACGGCAAGACCATGTATGTGGTTGACTACGGCGAAGTCTACACCAACTTCCAGATGCCGACGCCGTTCTACACCGTCGGCAAGTCCGGCGTGATCTGGACGATCACGTATACCGGCAACTAGCCAGCGCCAAAGGTGGGCACGGCGCTGAGAAGCGCCGTTGCCCACCCAACAAGTGGCAGATCGTAGGGTGGGCAAAGCGCAGCGTGCCCACCTTGCAGCCTCGAAGGTGGGCACGGCGCGAAGGAGCGCCTTTACCCACCCTACGAGTCGCGGATCGTAGGGTGGGCAAAGCGCAGCCTGCCCACCTGGAGCGTCGGCGGTGGGCACGGCGCGAAGAAGCGCCTTTGCCCGCCGTACAAATAGCCGGCCGCGTTCGTCGCCGCACGCCGGTCCGGCAACGTCGAAAGTCTTGATGATGCTCCATCGCAGCGGGCGGTTTCCCATGATCCCGAGTCCGCCGCTCGCCGCAGGATGCGAGTCGAGATGGGCGATCGGAAACCCGTTGGCGCGGCGCCGGCTCTCTGATGCTTGAACTCCTGGAAGCGGTCGTGCTGCGCGGCGCCGCGCCGGAGGCCGCCGGCTGGTTTCGCCGCAACCTGGACATCGGCCAACCCAGCGGCTCCACGGCACTGCGGGCCGCCTTCGCGGGCGCCGGCCGGCGCCTCGCCGGCACGGACCCGGCGTTGTCCGCCGACGACTTGGCGCGCCTTCGTGACGCCGGTGTCGTCGCGCCGGAGCGCTGGCCGCTGACCACCTTCGCCCGGGCGGCCCTGCTGCTGCGCGCGCTGCGAAACCTGGCGCCCGAAGAGCACGTCGGCCTCGTCCGCGAGCTCTTTCGCCGCGGTGACTTTCGCGAGCAGGCGGCGGTTCTCCAATCGCTGATCCTGCTGCCCGACCCTGCCCGCTTCGTCGCTCTGGCGGTCGAGGCCTGCCGCACCAACGTGCGCGACGTGTTCGAG
>JBEKZK010000209.1:0-13401 GCA_049509935.1 Xanthobacteraceae bacterium
CCCGCGGGTGCCGCAGGATTCGAGCAGCGAGGACTGGAACCAGCCGCGGTGCTGATCGGAGCCTTCCAGATAGATCACGGTGTCGGGGCCGCCGTCACGCTTGCGCCGGACCTTCAGATCGTCCCGCGCCTCGAGCGTAAAGGCGTAGGTGGACCCGGAGTCGAACCAGACGTCGAGGATGTCGAGGACCTGCTCCCAGTCGGCCGGATTGTCGACGAGGCCATCGAGGAACCTCTCGCGCGCGCCCGGCCGATACCAGGCATCGGCCCCCTCCGCCGCGAAGGCATCGGCGATGCGGCGGATCAACTCGCCGGACCAATCATGCGTCGTGCTCGGCACCACGTCGCCGAAGCTCTTCGAATGGGCGTCGACATTGCGGAACACCGTGATCGGCACGCCCCAGGCGCGCTGGCGCGAGATCACCCAGTCGGGGCGCTGCTCCACCATGCCGCGCAGCCGGTTCTGCCCCGACGGCGGCACGAAGCGGGTGGCGTCGATCGCCCGCAGCGCGGTCGCCCGCAGGCCCTCCTCGCCGGCATCGTCGCCCATGGAGATGAACCATTGCGGCGTGTTGCGGAAGATGACCGGCTTCTTGGAGCGCCACGAATGCGGGTACTGGTGCTTCAGCCGACCGCGCGCGATCAGCATGCCCCGGTCCGCGAGCGCCCGGATGACCGCCTCGTTGGCGTCGCCCTTGGCGCCCTTGTCGGTGATGACGCGCCGTCCCGCGAGGCCCGGCGCATCGGCGGTGAAGAAGCCGTCCTCGTCCACGGTGAACGGGATCGACGTGGCGATGCCGCGCGCGGCCAGCGCCGTCTCGTATCTCATCCAGATGTCGAAGTCCTCGCGGCCGTGGCTCGGCGCGGTGTGGACGAAGCCGGTGCCGGCGTCGTCGGTCACGTGGTCGCCCTCGAGCAGCGGCACGACGAAGCGGTAGCCGGGATCGAAGCCGGCAAGCGGATGCGATACCGCAAGGCCCGCCAGGTCGGCGGCCGACACGTCGGAGAGCCTCGCATGGGCGGTCACCCGCGCGGCCTTCATCACCTCGTCGGCGAGCTTGTCGGCGAGGATCAGCAGGTCGCCGCGCCGCGCCCAGTTGCCGTCGGGCGCATCGACGATCTCATAGAGCCCATAGGGGATCCGGGCGGAGAAGCTGACTGCCCGGTTGCCGGGGATCGTCCACGGCGTCGTCGTCCAGATCACGACCGCGGCGCCGGCGAGCCGCCGGTTGCGCGCGAACGTCTCCTCGGTCGCGCCCCAGACCGGGAACTTGGCCCAGATGGTGTCGGAGGTATAGTCCTCGTACTCGACCTCGGCCTCGGCGAGCGCGGTCTTTTCCACCACCGACCACATCACCGGCTTGGAGCCGCGATAAAGCGTGCCCTTCATCGCGAACTTCATCAGCTCGCGCGCGATCTGCGCCTCGGCGGCGTAGCTCATGGTGGTGTAGGGGTTCGCCCAGTCGCCGACCACGCCGAGCCGCTGGAACTCCTCGCGCTGCACGCCGATCCAGTGCTGGGCGAAGGCCCGGCATTGGCGACGGAACTCCTCGATCGGCACCGCATCCTTGTTGTTGCCCTTGGCGCGGTAATCCTCCTCGACCTTCCATTCGATCGGCAGGCCGTGGCAGTCCCAGCCGGGCACGTAGTTGGAATCGAAGCCCTGCATCTGCTGGGCGCGCACCACCACGTCCTTCAGGATTTTGTTGAGCGCGGTGCCGACGTGGATGTGGCCGTTGGCGTAAGGAGGCCCGTCATGGAGAATGAAGCGGGCCCGTCCCTTGGCGGCCTCGCGCAGGCGGCGATAGAGGTCGAGGCGGCGCCAGCGCTCGAGGATCTCGGGCTCGCGCTGTGGCAGGCCGGCGCGCATGGGGAAGTCGGTCTTGGGAAGGAACAGCGTCTCGCTGTAGTCGCGGGAGTCGGTCATGGCGGTACGATCGGGCTCGAATGGCTCTGGTACGATGAAAACAGGCAATCCCGGTCTTGGGCCCGACCGGCGGGTCAGGCGCAAGCCGGGTAGGTAATCCGCCAGATCGACGGCCCAATCGTGAGGTCAAAACGGGTGCGCGCCAACATGATCCCGCTTACTAGCAGGCAAGCCGCCCGGCGAAAAGGGCCTTCGCCCGCGGGCATCCCGCAAGTGCCTTGTCGAGTCGGCATCGGTGCAACGATTGAGGCCGGACTCCCTCTCCCCAGCGGGGCCAGCGGGGAGAGGTCGGGTGCGGGGGTTCCGGCGCTATCAGTACGTCCGTAACCCCCTCACCCCAGCCCTGGCGCTGGCGACCCCTCTACCCGTCGAGCGGCGCCGGCGCATTCCCCGCGCGTGTCAGGACGAGGCGGGCGAGCCGGCTGTCCTCGTTCATGCGGCGGATCAGGTCATCGCTGCTGGCGAATTTCAGCTCGGCGCGGATCCATCCGATGAAGACGACGTCGATCACCGCACCATAGAGGTCGCCGGAAAAATCGAACAGGTGCACCTCAAGCAGCGGAGCGCCGTTGTCGAACGTCGGCCGTCGGCCGAAGCTCGCGACGCCGTCGTGGGTGCGGCCGGCGATGCCGACACGCACCGCATAGATGCCGTGCTTGAGCCCGCAGTCCGGATCGAGCCGCAGGTTGGCGGTCGGATAGCCAAGGTCGCGGCCGCGCTTGTCGCCATGGATCACGGTCGCGGTCACGAACCACGGATGGCCGAGCAGCTCGGCGGCCTCCACCACCTGGCCGGCGGCGAGCGCCTGGCGGATCTCGCTCGAGGAGACCGCGCGCCCTTCGTCCTCGAGCGGCGCCACGATCTCGACCGGGAAGCCGAGGCGGGCGCCGGCGGCGGCGAGAAAGCCGGGCGAGCCGCCCCGATCCCGCCCGTAGTGGAAATCGAACCCGATGGTCGCGCCGGCAATCCGCAAGCGATCGACCAGGACGCGGGCGACGAAGTCCTCCGCCGAGAGGCTGGCAAGCGACGCGTCGAAGGTCATGACCAGGGCGCCATCGAGGCCGGCGGCGGCCAGCAGGCGCAGCTTCGCGGCCTCGTCGGTCAGCCGGAACAGCGGCAGCTCGGGGCGGAAATAGCGTCGCGGATGGGGCTCGAAGGTGAGTGCGATCGCCCGCCGTCCGAGCGCGGCAGCGCACGTCAAGGCCGCCCCGATCACGGCGCGGTGGCCGCGATGAACCCCGTCGAAATTGCCGATCGCCACCACGGCGCCGGCGACCGCATCGAGCGACGGCGCATCGTCACGCACAATGACAAAGGGTTTCGTCGGTCGGTTGAGATCAGTCATGCGGATGATTCGCGGAAGCTCGCGTATCGACCCCATTGGCTCGACGCTATCCGTCGGAGTCGCTGCCCGGGCGACCGTGTCGCCGCCCATCGCGGCAAGTCAAGCCGGCGTGTCGGTCGCACTGTCCACCTGCGGTCGCGACGGCACCGACACGATCGCCTCGCCGTCGAGCACCGCCGTGCCGTCGACCAGCGCCTCGCAGGACAGCCGCACCTTGCGTCCCTTGGCGATGAGCTCGGTCACCTCGACCACCACAGTGACGACCTCGCCGATGGTCACCGGGGCATGAAAGGTGAGCGACTGCGACCGATAGACCGCGCCGGGTCCGGGCAGTCGCGTTCCCAGCACCGCCGAGATCAGGCTCGCGGTGTACAGGCCGTGGGCGATGCGCTGGCCGAACCGGCTCTGCGCCGCATAGACGTCGCACAGGTGGATCGGGTTGTCGTCGCCGGACAGGCGGGCGAAGCCGACCACGTCGGAGTCCATCACGGTCTTCATCATGGTCTCGCGCATGCCGACATGGAGGTCCTCGAAGTAGAGGATGCGCAGCATGCGCGGATCGACGGGGGGGCGTGGGCTCGGAGCGGACATCGGATTGCGGCCTCGTGGTCATCGGTGACGGCGGACGGCCCGCGGCCGTGCGACGGCCGGTGGGGCATCGGTGCTAGCGCGTAGATCGGGCGCCGGGTCGTAGCCCGCAATGGGGCATTCGGCGAATCCGCCGCCTCCCGGCGCGGATTTCCCGGAAGATCTGGCGCCCCTGGAGTCTGTCCGCTACCTGGTTCGCTGCCGGTCCACTCGGGCGAGAACGGAGTCGCAGGCACGAGCAGGCACGATTAACCGGATGTTCAACAGGCCTTGCTACGGTCATTCGGGGTTGAAGGGCCGGGCCGAGCCCGGTTGGGAAGCCTTTCAATGAGATGATGTCGTCAAGACGACGGCTTGCGCTGGCAGCGCCGGTGAGGCGCAACGGAGTGAACTGATGGCGATCGATCTCTCGATGCCGATCCTCGTGGTCGATGACTATAACACGATGATCCGCATCATCCGAAATCTGTTGAAGCAGCTGGGGTTCGAGGACATCGATGATGCCGCCGACGGCTCCGCCGCGCTCGCCAAGATGCGCGAGAAGCGCTACGGCCTGGTGATCTCCGACTGGAACATGGAGCCGATGACCGGCTACGAGCTGCTCAAGGAGGTCCGCGGCGACCCCGGGCTCACCAAGACGCCGTTCATCATGGTCACCGCCGAATCCAAGACCGAGAACGTGATCGCCGCCAAGAAGGCTGGCGTCAACAACTACATCGTCAAGCCGTTCAACGCGCAGACGCTGAAGACCAAGATCGAAGCCGTGTTCGCCGAATAGCCGACCGAGCGACGCGTGCTCCCGACGGCGAACCGGCGACGTCGGCGCCGGATGACGTCAGGACACGAAGGGTTGCCGAACCATGGCGATGGCGAACACGCAGGCTCTCGGGCGGATCGCCGAGTTCCTGCGGCACAAGCGAAACGACGAGGAGGTCACCCTTGGGGACGTGGTCCACCTGGCGGAGATCACCGCCGAATCCCTCCAGACGTTCTTCCAGACGATGGACCATGCGGTCTATCGCGAGCTGAGCGAGATCGCCAACTACATCGCCTCGATGCGCCAGGAAATCGGCGCCCTTCAGGTCAACGAGCTCAAGCAGTCGCGCATTCCCGCCGCCGGCCAGGAGCTCGACGCCATCGTCAAGGCGACCGAGGAGGCCACCAACACCATCATGAGCAGCGCCGAGGCCGTGATGGCGGGGGACGCCACCGACCTCGAGGCCTTCCGGGCGATGGTCGATGCCAAGATGCTCGACATCTTCGAGGCCTGCTCGTTCCAGGACATCACCGGCCAGCGCATCGCCAAGGTGGTCGAGACGCTGCAGCACATCGAGGCCCGGGTGTCGCGCTTCGCCGCCGCGGTCCACACCCATGACGTCGAGGGCGCGCTGACCGAGCGCGAGCGCGAGCGCACCGAGCGCCGGCGCGACCTCCTGCTCAACGGCCCGCAGCTCGCGGGCGAGGGCATCCAGCAGTCCGAGGTCGACCGGCTGTTCGCCTGACGCGGTTCCGCGGCGCCCGGCTGGTTGGGCGCGCACGCGTCAGCTCTACCAGGCGAGCTGCCTGATCACCGCCTTGGGCGACGACCCGGCTTCCGCGAAGATCCGCGCCAGCACCGCGAGATCCGGCTCGTGGCGCCCGCCGAGCTCCTCGGCGTGAATGCCGCCGGTCACGAACAGGCAGTCGATCCCGCAGTCGTGGGCGCCCTTGAGATCGGTGCGCACCGAATCCCCGATCGCCAGCACCCGGTCGAGCCGCGGAGCCGTGCCGCGCAGGCCGGCCACCTTGGCGAGCGCTTCGCGGTAGATCGGCTGGTGCGGCTTTCCGGTGTACAGGACCTCGCCGCCGAGGCGCTCGTAAAGCTCGGCGATGGCGCCCGCGCAATAGACCAGGCGGTCACCGCGCTCGACCACGAGGTCGGGATTGGCGCAGATCATGGACAGGCCGCGCTCGCGCATGCGCCCGAGCAGCGCCCGATAGGTCTCCGGCGTTTCCCGATCGTCGTCGACCAGACCGGTGCAGATCACGTAGTCGGCCAGATCGACCGGACCGAAGGCGACGTCGAGCCCGGCGAAGATGCCGATATCGCGCTCCGGCCCGATGTGGAACACGGACCGAGGGGAATCCGCCACGTAGCTGCGCGTCAGGTCGCCCGACGTGACGATGCCGTCATAGGCCGAGCCCACCACGCCGAGCTGGTCGAGCGAGCGGATCACCCCGGTCCCCGGGCGCGGTGCGTTGGAGATCAGCACCACGGTGCCGCCGCCCTGACGGAACCGGGTGAGCGCCTGACCGGCGGGTGCCGTGGCGGCAATGCCGTTGTGGACGACCCCCCAGATGTCGCACAGCACCGCGTCGTAGTCCGACGCCAGGACGGAAAGGCCGTCGATCAGGGTGGGCGTCTGAGCCGTCATGGAACCGGGGCTGAGGTGGGCCCGGGCAACGCCCGGGTCGAGGAGGCCCCTTCTATCGTGGGCGGGCGCCTGAACGCAAAACCCGCCTACGCCCGGGTCGAGGAGGCCCCTTCTATCGTGGGCGGGCGCCTGAACGCAAAACCCGCCTTGGCGGCTCCGGTCACGCGCGCCGCGTGACCCCACGGGCGAGCTGCGCGAGGGCGCCGGCACGGCGATCGGCGGGACTGCGCGCCTCGCCGGACTCTGCCTCGCGCGCCGCCAGCACGGCTTCGCCGACAGTGCGCGGCGCGGCGGACGGCCGCACCGGCTCCGACCGCGGCGGCGGTGCCGCCGGCCGATCCGCCAATCCCTGCAGCACGTCGGCCTTGACCGGCCGTGGCGGCGAGAACAGCACCCCCTGACCCAATCGCACGTCGAAATCGAGCAGATCGACCACGGCGCCCTCGCTGTCGATCCCGTCGGCAATGAGATCGATGCCGAAGCGGCCGAGCAGATCGGAGAAGTCGGCCGGGTGAATGTCGGAAGCGGCCGGTCCGGCACGGTTGAGCAGCAGGCTGGCAGGCGCCTTGACGAAACGGAAGCCGCGATCGGCGAGCTCGCGCGGCTCGATGCGCAGATCGCCGACGCGGTCCATACAGAACCGGAATCCGAGATCGGCGAGCGCCGACAGGCTCTCGTGCTCCATCGGCCCCATCAGCCGCACCGTCGATTGCGCGAGCTCGAACACCAGCGAGGAGGACAGCGCCCGGTTGGCCTGCATGAACTCGGCGATCTGCGGGAAGAACTCGGCGTCCACCAGGGTTTCTCCGGAAATGGCGCAGAACAGCCCGATCTCCCGATTCTTGATCAGCAGCCGCCGGACCACCTGGACGCAACGGAACAACAGCACATTGTCGATCGTCGGCATCAGCCCCGCTGTTTCGGCGTAGCCGAGGTAGTCCTCGGGCAGCAGATGATCGCCGTCGTCCGCGCGCAGCCGCGTCGTCGCGTCGTAGTAGCGGACCTTGCGCTGCGGCAGGGTCACGATCGGCTGCAGGAACAGATCGACACGGCTCGTCTCGACGGCGCTGCGGATCATCGCCACGACCTTGTCGCGCCCGATCCCCTTGAAGCGGCCACCCGGCTCCAGGGCGATGTCCGGGGCGCCAAGCTCGGCGCGGTCGACGGTCCTTGCGGTCTCGCCCGGAGCGACCACCGCGGCGGCCGGCGCCCGCACCGGCTCGGCCGACGCCTGCGCCAGGTCGAACAGCGCCTGCTCGTGGTTGGCGACCGTGTCGGCGACCTCCTTGAGCAGGTTGCCGAGCTGGACGATCTCGTTGGAGAACGGCTCGACCACGGCGCGCGCCCGGCCGCCCACTGCCGCAACGTCCGTCTCGAGGGAGAGGACCTTGCGGCCGATCTCGCCGACCTGGCGGGCGAGATCGGCGGTGCCGCGGGACAGATCGGCGATCTGGTCGCCGAGGTCGCTGCGATCCCGCTCCCGGGTCGTGGCCGAATTGAACAGCGCGAGCCCGGTCAGCCCGGCGATTGCCACCACGGCGGCTTCCAGCCGACCGAAGCCGAACGTGAAATACAGGATGGCGCCCAGCGAGGCCGAGATCAGGACCATGCAGACGGCAACGACAACTGCGCCTAGGCGCATCATGGGAGACCCCACGCGCGGGCCGGCTCGCAGTTTCCCGAGCTGATTCGGCGGCCCGCCAGACAATGTTCAATAGCGCGACTGATGGCACAAGCGCTACGGCCGTGGCAACACCACGGCCCAGCTGACGACGGCCGGCTTGCGCGGATAGAGCGTCTGCCTCCCCAACGTCAGGGGCGGCTGCGGTTCAGCGCCGGGGAAGCTGCTCGAGAGATTGGCCGGCTGGCCGTCGCCCCCTTCCCAGATCAGCACGGCGCCACGGCGCCGCAGGTCGGCCGGATCGATCCACGGGCTGAATGCGAGCTCGCCGTGAACCACCACGCGCGGATGATCGGCCGAGTAGACCGCGACCGTGTTGGCGGCGAACTCGCCCGCCCCGGACGAGGCAAAGTCCGCCCCCGCCACGTAGGCGAGCGGCATTCCCGTCCTTTCGCGCCACTGCCGGGTGACCGTCTCCGCCAGCAGCCGGCCGGGGAACTGGGTCGCCTTCGCCCGGTCGCGCCAGAACGGCTCCAGCAGCTCGTCCGCCGCATAGGCGGCCGGCATGAGAACGAGGACGGCGAGGCAGGCGCCCCAGAACCGGCGCTGCCGCCGCAACGTCATGACCGGAGCACACCACGCCAGCGCGGCGAGCGGCGCGAACGTCCACAGCGGATATCCCCACATGGCAACCGGAAGCCGTCCGCTGAGCGCCGCGCCGAGCGTGACCACGGCAAACGGTCCGAGCGCCAGCATCGTGACCCAGCGCCGGGCGAAGGCCGCCGGCGCGTCGAGCCGACGGACCTGCCACTTCGCCGGAACATGCGAGTCCTCGAGTGGCGCATGTTCTTGTCGGCGAACCGGCAGCCACTTCGCCGGAACATGCGCGAGAAGTATCGCCAGCAGCGCCGCGACGGGCGCGAGGAAGAACGCCTGGCTGGCGATCCATTGCAACGGGAACGTCACCCACTGGTACCACCGGGCCACCTCCACGGCGCGCATGTCGGCGTAGCGGAGCGGCTGATAGTCGTGGTCGACGAGCCACCACGCATGCGGCGCCAGGACGACCAGACAGGTTGCCGCCATCAGCCAGGGCCCCGGCGTGCGCCAGCATCGCCGCGCCACTGGATCGAGCAGCAGGAACAGCCCGATCGGCGCCGCGAGCGCCAGCGCCGAATATTTGGTCCAGAAGGCGAGCGCGAGGACGGCGCCGGACAGGACCCAGTCGAGGTTCCGTCCGTCGCGCAGGGCGCGGAGCCCGAGCAGACCGGTGAGCGCCCACAGCGGCAGCTGCATGACATCGTGATTGAATTTCACCGCGGTGAAATTGAAGAAGTGCAGACCCTCGAGCACCACCACCGCCATGAGCGCCTGGGGCGGGCCGACGATGTCACGGCCGAGCCGCCACACCGCATAGAGGGCGATCACCGCGGCCAGCGGCCCCAGCACGTAGACCGCCCTCGGGTCGCCGACGGCACGCCAGGCGAGATCGTCGATCCACCATGGCAGGGGCGGATGCTTCCAGTAGCCGAGCTGCCATTCGCGTCCGAGCGCCAGGCCCTCGGCGAGATCGAGCTGCAGATTGCGGCACACCAGGATGGGCAGCACGGTCCACACGACGATGTGCAGAGCGAGCAGCCACGCCAGCAAGTGGCCGGGCGCGCGACAGGCGTACGCCGCCAGACCGGCGAGCGCGGTCCTGCGCCTGTTCTCATCACTCACCGCACCAGCCCCGACAGTCCGGCGATCGCCCGCACCCGATCGCCGGCGACGACCTCGTCCAGCATGCGGGCATTGTCGGGCAGCCGCGAGCGGTCGCTGTCCGGGTGCCACAGATGCAGCACGCCGGTCGAGAAGCGGCCGTCCTTGCGGCGGACGCCGGAGCGGATCAAGCGGATCACGAGGTCGGAATCCTCGAGCCCCCAGCCGCAAAACGCCGCATCGAAGCCGTCGACCCGTACCAGATCCTCGCGGCGGACCGCCAGGTTGGCGCTGCGCAGGCCGAGCCAGGCGCGGCCGCCGAGCCGGCGCAGGGGGCCGAGCGGGAGGCGCAGCAGCGGCAGCGCGCGATTGATCTCGCCGTTCAGGCGCAGCGCCGCCCAGCGCGGCCAGGTCCAGGCTTCGGGCTTCAGCCCCTCGCGCAGGATGCGCTCGGTCAGCGCGCGCCCGAGCAGGACGCGGTTTCCGGCGACGAACCAGCCGGGTGCGGCGAGCCGCCGGTGGGCGGCGACGAAATCCGGGCGCGCGATGCAGTCGCCGTCGAGGAAGGCGCAAATGCCGCCGGCGCTCGCGACAATGGCGCGATTGCGGATCTCGGCGGCGCGGAAGCCGCGGTCGTCGTGGCGGACGTGGGCGAGCGGCCGGCCGAGCCGGCCCGACCAGGCGGCGACCACCGCGGCGGTCGGCGGCCCGGATCCGTCGTCGGCGACGATCACCTCGAAATGCCGATCGGTCTGCGCCGCGAGCGCGCGCAGGCTGGCGTCGAGCGCGTCCGCGCGATTGTAGGTGGTGACGATGACGGAGATGAGCTCAGTCACGGCGCCGCGCCGCCAGCCAGGCCTTCATGTAGCGATAGTAGCTGCCTTCCGCGTTGGCGACCGCGAGCAGGAAACCTTCGGCGCCGTCGCGAAAGCCGCCGCGGAGCAGATAGGTGCGCAGGAACGCGCCGAGCCCGTGGCCGATGCCCGACCAGAACGACACCCGCCGGCCGGAACCGACCAGATCCTCGGCGCCCGCCGTCGAGTAGCGGTCCATCCGCGACAGCGCATCCTCGAGCCGCGCCACCGGATGGTGGATCAGCGGCTCCGCCAGCCGCGCCACCTTGCCGGCGCTGACCACCCGCTCATGGACCGGCGCGTCGCTGAACCGCGCCGTGCCGCGGCGGAACAGCCGGAGCACATGGTCCGGGTACCAGCCGGAATGCCGCATCTGCCGGCCGCAGAAGCTCGACAGCCGGGGCAGCTCGTACCCGTCGGCATCGCCGTCGAGGGCCGCCTCGATGGCGCCGGCGAGCCGCGGCGTCACCCGCTCGTCGGCGTCGATCGACAGCACCCAGTCGCCGGTGGCGAGCGACAGCGCGTAGTTCTTCTGCGCCCCGAACCCCTGCCAGGCGCGCTCGACGACCCGGGCGCCGTTGCGGCGGGCGATCGCCACCGTGTCGTCGCTGCTGCCGCAGTCGACCACGATGCGCTCGTCGCAGAACGCCACGCTGCCGAGACAGTCCGCGATGTTCGCCGCCTCGTTCCGGGTGATCACAATGGCGCTCAGCCGCGGCAACTTGAGCCTCGTCGATTACGCCAGCCCCTCGAGAACCCGCGCCAGCTTGACGAACATCTCGCCGATCTCGCATTCCGTGATGATCAGCGGCGGCGACAGCGCGATGGTGTCGCCGGCGATGCGGACCATCAGGTCCTCGTCGGCGAACGCCTTCTCCATGGCCTCGTAGGCGCGCCGGCCGACCGCATCGGGCCGCGAGGCGAGATCGATTCCCGCGGCGAGCCCGACGGTGCGGATGTCGAGCACGTGAGGCAGGCCACGCAGCCCCATCGCGGCGTCGGCGAAGGTCTGCTCCAGCCTGCCGGCGCGCTCGAACAGGCCCTCGTCGCGGTAGACGTCGAGCGTCGCGAGCCCGGCCGCGCAAGCGAGCGGATGCGCCGAATA
This sequence comes from Xanthobacteraceae bacterium, assembly GCA_049509935.1. Classification (GTDB taxonomy): domain Bacteria; phylum Pseudomonadota; class Alphaproteobacteria; order Rhizobiales; family Xanthobacteraceae; genus AP-16. The sequence continues at coordinate 11,555 of JBEKZK010000209.1, forward strand.
GGTGTAGCCGTGGAACAGCTCGATGGCGTGCTCCGGGCCGTTCATGAAGGCGTCGTAGATGCCCTTGCGCACGATCACGCCGGCCAGCGGCACGGCGCCCGACGTCACCCCCTTGGCAAAGGTGATCATGTCCGGCTCGACGCCATAGCGCTCGGCCGCGAACGCGTGGCCGAGGCGGCCGAAGCCGGTTATGACCTCGTCGAAGATCAGCAGGATGCCGTGCTTGCTGCAGATCGCGCGCAGCCGCTCGAGATAGCCCTTGGGCGGCGGCAGCACGCCGGTCGAGCCCGCCATCGGCTCGACCATGACGGCCGCGATGGTGGAGGCGTCGTGCAGCGCCACGATGCGGTCGAGGTCGTCGGCGAGGTGCGCGCCCCATGTGGGCTCGCCCCTGGTGAACGCCTGCCGCTCGCGATCATAGGTGTGCGGCAGATGGTCGACGCCGGCGAGCAGCGACCCGAAGAATTTGCGATTGTTGACGATCCCGCCGACCGAGATGCCGCCGAAGCCGACCCCGTGATAGCCGCGCTCGCGGCCGATCAGGCGAAAGCGCGAGCCGTGGCCGCGCACATTGTGATAGGCGAGCGCGATCTTCAGCGCGCTGTCGGCCGCCTCCGAGCCGGAATTGCAGAAGAACACGTGGTCGAGGTCGCCGGGCGCCAGCGCGGCGATGCGATTGGCGAGCTCGAACGCCTTGGGGTGGCAGAACTGGAAGGCCGGCGCGTAGTCGAGCTCCGCCGCCTGGCGCTGGATCGCCGCGACGATCGGATCCCGGTTGTGGCCGGCGTTGCAGCACCACAGGCCAGCCGCGCCATCGAGCACCGCGCGGCCGTCGGTCGTGAAGTAGTGCATGTTCCGGGCGCGCGCGATCAGCCGCGGAGCCTTCTTGAAGGCGCGGTTGGGGGTGAACGGCAACCACAGCGATTCGAGGTCGTTGGGGACCGAGGTCGCGACGTGACGGGTATCGGCAAGCGACATGGAGGTCTCCGAACTCCGACCGTGCAGAGCAGCGGCGGCGCCGGGCCTCTCTATAGCAGCCTCGGCGATGCGGTGAAAACGGCCGGCGCCAGCGGCGTCACGGCAAGGGCCCAGAGATTCGGCCGATGATGATGGAGATGCCGGCCCGCCGGCGGTCGTCGCACCTATGCCGCGGACGCCGCCTTGCCGCCCCCATGCCCTTGCGATACCAACCGCCGGCGACTGCCGCCCGCCGGAGCACTGCCGATGACCACCGTGAAATCCAACCGGCCCAAGGCGCGGCTGCCGCGCGGCTTTGCCGATGGCGACCCGGCCGAGATCGCCGCCACCCGGCAGATGACGGACCGCATCCGCCAGGTGTTCGATCTCTACGGGTTCGAGCCGGTCGAGACCCCGATGATCGAATTCACCGATGCGCTGGGCAAGTTCCTGCCCGACCAGGATCGCCCCAATGAGGGGGTGTTCTCGTTCCAGGACGATGACGAGCAGTGGCTGAGCCTGCGCTACGATCTCACCGCGCCGCTCGCCCGCCTGGTGGCGGAAAAGTTCGACCAGCTGCCGAAGCCCTATCGCAGCTACCGGTTCGGCTGGGTGTTTCGCAACGAGAAGCCGGGACCGGGCCGGTTCCGCCAGTTCATGCAGTTCGACGCCGACACGGTGGGCTCGGCGTCGACCGCGGCCGACGCCGAATGCTGCATGATGGCGGCCGACACCATGGAGAAGCTCGGCATTCCGCGCGGCAGCTACGTGGTGAAGGTCAGCAATCGAAAAATCCTCGACGGCGTGCTGGAAGCCATCGAACTGGGCGGCGAGGAGAACAATGGGAGGCGTCTTATCGTACTACGTGCAATTGATAAGCTCGACCGCCT
>JBEKZK010000021.1:0-15978 GCA_049509935.1 Xanthobacteraceae bacterium
AAACCGTGGTCGCGCTCGAGTTGGCCCACCTTGGCGCTGGCACCCCAGGCCGCGTACAGGTTCCGCGCGTCGGCCAGAAGCTTCCGTCCGATGTGTTGCAGCCCCTGCGCCTGGTGGAACAGGCCGGCGTGCTCGGCGATCAAAGCCTTGTGCCAGGGTCGCTGGCGCGGATCCGCTTCACGCATCGCCGCGTCGAAAGCGGTCGCCGCGGCCCAATGATCGCCCACCGCCCAGGCTCGCTCGGCATCGATGAAGCAGGCCAAGTGCCGAAAATTGTCCGGCGCGTCGGCAGCCCGGTCCGCCATCCAGTCGCGACAGACATCGAGCTCGGCCAGCGGAGGCGCGCGCTGCTGCGGAACGGCATCCCGCACCTGCTCCGCAAGGGCGAGCGCTCGAAGCAAATACAATGATGAATGGTGATACAGACCGTAGGTCCATGATCGCAGTGGCCACGCCGAGGAGCTGTGCTCGGCGAGTTTCGCCGCATCCCCGACCAGCGCCGCGGCGAGCGCCAGATAGGTACGGAAAATGACGGTCGTGGGCAAATCGGCCGCCAGCCGGGCCATGTGAGCGTCCGCATCGAACGAGCCGTCCGAGAAATCGCCCGGTACGCTGGTCTGGCCCCGCAACGACCGCGCCAGCTGCCGGTAAATGAGGAGTTGCGTGGTGGTGCGCCCGTTGCCGGTACGCTCGGCGAATGCCAGCGCGGCATCCGCCTCGGCGCCGCATGCCTCGAGCGTCGGGGCGCAGTCGACAAGCGCGTCGAGCAGGCCCTTGTCCGCAACCGAGGCAAAATACAGGTCGCCGCTGCGGAGCAGTCCTTCGCGCGCGCGACGTGCCAGGGAGGCGGAGTTTTCGACCGGCGCTGACCAATGCGAGCCGAAACATGCAAAGACCATCGCCAGCTGTGACGATTCCGGCTCATAGCCACGCGCTTCGCTCGCCTCCAGGGCATCTCGCGCGATCGCGCAGCCGGTACCGTAGTCGCGCCCCAACGCGATGGTCACGGCGCAAGCGGATCCGAGGTTGCACATCAGCGAAGCGCAGGGACCATGCTCGGTCAACAGACGTACGCTCTCGAGGACCATCCACGTCAAGACCGGAGGATTGCAGAAGGTTGCCGGTCGCGCGATGTGATGCATGAGCTTGGACACCGCCACGACGCGCGGATCGCTCACTTCCGCTCGCCGCAAGTGTTTGGCCACATCCGACACCGAGATTGACCGGTACAGCTCCTTCAATCGCTCCGCGACCTCGCTGTCGGTGCCGCTTGGGAGCCGAGAGCCGAGCCGGGCCAGCAGGTCGAGGCCGAGCGCTGTTGCCTCGTGCAACTGGCCACGATTGCACAGGCTGTTGACCTGGATGCAGGCAGCTTCCGCGATGGCCAATGGATCGCGGCACCGGCGCTCGATCCCGGCATAGAGCTCATCAGCTTCCTCGAGACGTCCGACGGTGTAGAGCGCCGTGTGCCATTCCTCCTCGATGGCAGCCCGAACGGGATCATCATCGGCGACCGCATCGGCATCCAGGAGTTTCGTGGCCGCCGCCAGATACTGTTCCACCGCGACGTAGTTTGCGGTGTGACGCCCATGGCCGGCGGCTTCATGGAACAGCGCCACGACGCGGCGCCTCTCATCCGGATCGTGGACTGCTTCGATCGCCGAAAAATACTGCCCTGCTGCCGTCACCCGGTATTCGGAGGCACGAACCAGCCGGCGCGCGACCGCAACATGCAAGGCGCGGCGGAGTTCCGGATCGAGGCCGTCATGGGCTGCCTGCTGGACCCGATCGTGGCGGAACCGAATGGTGTCCTGACGCTGCGAGGCCAGTCGATCGCCGCGACGATCCATCACCAGCAGGCCGTCCTCGAGCGCCGGGGCCAGAAGGTCCCCGAGCGCCGCCGCCTCCAGGCCGCTCGCCGCCTGCAGCAGGCCGAGCTCCACCTCGGCTCCCAGGCATGCCATGATCTGCAGCAGCTCGCGCGTGGGATCAGGCAGCTCGGCAATGCGCGAGCTGAGCAGATCGATCACGTCGCCCTGGCCGACGTGGCGCCGGATCGCCGCCTCGTCCCAATTCCACCCCGTGGCGGTCGCCACCAGCACGCCGTCCCGCCGCAGGGCATTGACGAGCTCGACGGTGTCGAACGGGTTGCCGCTGGTTCGCGCCCCGAGCCCCTCCGCAAGCCTGATCGCCTCGGTCGTCGGCAGCCGCAGCATCCCGGCGAGCAATCCGGCGAGATCGACCGGCGCCAGATTGGCGAGGCGGAGCAATGGCGGCGCAACCCCGAGCCGCTGCCATTTGGCCAGCATTGGGGTCAGCGGATGCGTCGCGTCGACCTCGGATTCCCGATAGGCGCCCACGAGCAGCAGCCCAGACAGATCTTCGTCGGTGAGAACCGCATCAATGAACCGAATCGAGCTCGGATACGCCCATTGCAGATCGTCGAGCACGATCACCACGGGCCGCGCCGGCGACACGACCGCGCGAAGCAGGCTCAGGGCGGTCAGACGCAGCTGGATCTCGGCCTCGATGGGATCGGCTGATGTAACGTCGGGCACGTTTCCGAGCAGCGCGGCGAATTCTGGGAGTGCCGCGGTGATGAGACCCGCATTGGCGCCGAGGGCCCGCAGGATGCAAACGCGCTCCTTCGCCAGTCCGGCCTCGGGCTCCGCCAGCAGCATGCGGCCCATTCCGCGCAGGACTTGGACCAACGCGCCGGCGTCATGGCCGTACTGATCGAACTTGCCGGCCAGAAACCAGCCGCGTCGCGCGGTCACGACCGGCCGCAATTCGTCGATCAGGACGGTCTTGCCGGTGCCCGACGCGCCGGCGACGAGAATGCCGCGCCCGCGGCCGTCGAGGGCATCAGCGAACGCCCCGTGGAGAGCCCCGATCTCCTGGGTCCTGCCCGACAGCCGTGACGGCGCCGAGAGCCGGAGCGGAAAGTCGCGCTGTGCCAACGGGAACGACCCGCGGTCACCGCGTGTCAACATCTCTCGCAAATGCGACAGATCATGCGCCAGGCCGTCGGCGCTCTGGTAGCGCCGGTCCGGCTCCTTCTCCAGGAGGCGCATGATGACGTCCGACAGCCCCGTCGGCAGACTGGAATCGACCTCGATCGGCGGCGTCGGCACCCGCACCAGATGGTCATGGATCAACTGCAGCGGGTCGTCCCCCGGAAATGGCGGCCGACCGGTGGCGAGCTCATAGAAGGTGGCGCCCAGAGCATAGAGATCGGCGCGATAGTCCACGGTGCGACCGGTGCGGCCGGTCTGCTCGGGGGCGAGATAGGCCGGGGTGCCGGCGATCTCGCTGTGGTGCACGAAGGCAGGCCGGTCCTCCGCGAAAGTTGTAGCGAGATCGAAGTCGGTCAGGATCGGCCGTCGACCGCGGCCGCAGACCAGGATGTTGGTCGGGTTGATGTCCTTGTGCACGACCCCGCGGCGGTGCATCTCGGCAACCGTCAGGATGAGGCTGCACCCGAGGTCGATCAGATCGAGCACCTGGAGCCGATCGGCGCCTATCGTCTCCGACAGCGCGACTCCACCCAGGTCCTGCAGCGCGAGCGTATTGCCCGAGGTGGCCACGCCCGCCAGCCTGAGGACACCATCGACACCGGCCAGCCGTTCGAGCATGCGCGTCTCGTGCCGGACCCGCGCCAGCGCATCGGGACCGAGCCGTTCCTTGTAGATGACGGATTCGCGGCGATCGGTTGCGGGCACCCGGTATACGCGCGTGCGGTCGTTCTGACTGATGACCTCGCGCGGGCCCCGCGGAGCAAGCGGCTCCGTCTCGTGCAGATGCCAGGCAGGATCTGCCACGATCAGCCACCTCGTCTCGATCGGACGACCGTTCCGCAAAGCTCGGCGTCGATGACTTCATGGCAATGCCGGAAAAGTCGCCGGACGCGCAATTCGCTGCACGGTCTCGGCAAATCCCCTCGGAAGACGCAGGTCCGGCTGAGCATTTCGTCATCAGATTGCGATTCCACAGGTTATTTTCGCGCTAAGAAAATTGAATTTACCAAGTGGTGAAACTACTTAACCTCACGGTCTGCGGAATTGGTGCGTTACCTTTAGCGTGCCCGCTTGCCGTGAAAGTAGGCATTCACCCACGGATGCTCGGACGCCAGCATGGTCGCCATCGGGCCCGCCGCGACCACCTTTCCGTCGGACAGCGCGGCGACCCGATCGCAAACTGTGTTCAGGCTGTCGAGATCGTGGGTGACCATGAATACGGTCAGCCCCAGGGTACGCTGCAGGGTGCGGATCAAATCGTCGAACTCGCCGGCGCCGATCGGATCGAGCCCCGACGTCGGCTCGTCGAGGAAGACGATCTCGGGATCGAGCGCCAGCGCGCGGGCGAGCGCGACGCGCTTGGTCATGCCGCCCGACAGCTCGGACGGGAACTTGTCGCCGACATCGGGTCCAAGTCCCACCATGTCGAGCTTCACCATCGCGACCTCCTCGAGCAGTCGGTCGGACAGATTGAGGAACTCCCGCATCGGGAACTGGATGTTCTGCCGGACCGAGAGCGAGGAGAACAGCGCGCCCTGCTGAAACAGGATGCCCCAGCGCCGCTCGGTTGCCCGGCGCTCCGCGTCGGTGACCCTGTCGAGGTCCACGCCGAATACCTCGATCGTCCCGGCGCGCTTTGGCACCAGGCCAATGATGGTGCGCATCAGCACCGACTTGCCGGCGCCGGACCCGCCGACGAACCCGAGGATCTCGCCGCGCAGCACGTCGATCGACAGATGATCGAGCACCGTCGCGTCGCCGAAGCCGACCACGAGGTTCCGCACCTTGATCGCCACCTCATTTTCGGTTGCCGCCATCGCTACTTGCCGATCGATGCGAAGAACATGGCGAACAGCCCGTCGAGCACGATGACGGCAAAGATCGACTTGACGACCGACGCGGTGGTCTGCGAGCCCAGCGACTCAGCGCTGCCCTGGACCTTGAGGCCTTCGACGCTGGCGACGATCCCGATGATCAGCGCCATGAACGGCGCCTTGATGATGCCCACCTCGAAGGTGTCGAGCGAGATCGCTTCCTTCAGCCGGGTCAGGAAGTTGTCCGGACTTATTCCTCCATACAGCCAGCACACCAGGCCGCCGCCGTACAGCGCCGCCATGGAGCCGAGGAAGGCGAGCAGCGGCACGGCGATCACCAGCGCGAGGATGCGGGGCAGGATGAGCACCTCGACCGGGTCGATGCCCATGGTGCGCAGCGCGTCGACCTCCTCCCGCATCTTCATGGCGCCGAGCTCGGCCGTGTAGGCGCTGCCCGAACGGCCCGCCACCATGATGGTGACGATGAGGACGCCGATCTCGCGCAGGATCAGGATGCCCACCATGTCGACCACGTAGAGGTCGGCCCCGAACCTGCGGAAGTGGAAGATTCCCTGCTGGGCGATGATGCTGCCGATCAGGAAGGTGATGAGCACCATGATCGGCACCGCACGCCAGCCGACGCGGTCGAGGTGATGCACCACCGAGGTGAAGCGGAACGTCCGCGGCCGGACCAGGACGCGCATGAGCACGGCGGAAAGCTCTCCCAGCATCTGCATGAAGTGCAGCAGATCCCAGCCGACATTGGCCACCGATCGCCCGACCACGACCAGCGCGGCCCGGATCGGATTGTCCCTGGCCGGCGGGCTGGCCGACTCGAGGTTGGCGCGGCCGATGTCGTCGAGCAGCCGGCGCCGTTGCTCCGACAGGCCGAGGAGCCTGGTGTCGCAACCTTGCGCCGTGAAGGTGCGCACCAGACGCGCGAGCAACCAGGCACCGATCGTATCGAGCCGATCGACGGCAGCGGCGTCGATGTCCACCGTCTCGACGTCCCGACCCGTCCGACCCGCCCGATCGATCAGCACCTCGAGATCGCTTGCGTGCGGTGCGACCCAGGCGCCGGCGGCGGTGAGCGCGAGACGGCGGCCGCTCATCGTGCTCTTCAGATCGGCGTCCATGCCGGCTCTCCTTTTTGGTCGCATTAGCCCGCAGATGAGCATCCGCGGTTGACCCTGTCGAGCCGCGGTGGCACCGGGTAGCCATGTCGGCTGTCCTGTCGGTCCATGTCGAGCGCTGGCCGCTCGCGAGCACGTTCACGATCTCACGCGGCGCCAAGACCGAGGCCGTGACTGTCATCGCCGAGCTCGTCGACGGTGGCGGTCACCGCGGCCGGGGAGAATGCGTGCCCTATGCGCGGTACGGCGAGACCGTCGAGGCGGTTGCGGCGTCGATCGAGGCGATGCGGGGGCCGGTCCGCCAGGGCCTCGACCGCGCGGGCCTGCAGTCCGCGATTCCGGCGGGTGCCGCGCGCAATGCGCTCGACTGCGCCTTCTGGGATCTCGAGGCCAAGCGGTCTGGGGTGCCTGCGTACCGTCTTGCCGGGCTACCGCCGCCCGGGCCACTCGTCACCGCCTACACCATCTCGCTCGGCACACCCGCCGCGATGGCGGAGGCCGCCGCGAAGGCGTCGACGCGGCCCCTCCTCAAGGTCAAGCTTGGCGGCGCCGGGGACCCGGAGCGGATTCGCGCGGTGCGCCGCGCCGCGCCGAAATCCGAGCTCATTGTCGACGCCAACGAGGCGTGGGACCCGAATCACCTCGACGAGAACCTCGCGGCCTGCGCGGAGGTCGGCGTCACGCTGATCGAGCAGCCGCTTCCGGCCGCCGCCGACGGGGCGCTCGACGGCCTCGCCTGCGCCATTGCGATCTGCGCCGACGAGAGCGTGCACGACCGCGCCTCCCTCGCCGGCCTCGTCGGCAAGTATGCCGCGGTCAACATCAAGCTCGACAAGGCCGGCGGATTGACCGAGGCGCTGCGGCTCGCCGACGAGGCCGAGCGCGCAGGGCTCGGCCTGATGGTTGGCTGCATGGTGGCCACCTCGCTCGCAATAGCGCCGGCAGTCCTGCTCGCGCAGCGGGCGCGCGTTGTCGACCTCGACGGCCCGCTGCTGCTGGCCGCCGATCGGCCCGATGGTCTCGCCTACGACGGGAGCCTGGTTCACCCGCCGACCCGGGCGCTGTGGGGTTGACGAGCGAAACGATCGTCAAGCCAGAGCGATGCGTCGAGCTGGATGACCAGCGCATTGACTTGTGCGATCAACGCGTTGGCTCCGGTGGCGACACGCAAGTCAGCATCAGCCGGAGCAGGCGATCCGACGGGCGACGAGCGCCATAGCGCCTCCGCAGGCGGCGAGCACAGCCATGGCCCAATAGGCGCGGTCGCCCAGCGCCCCGTAGAGACCTCCCGAGAGACCTGTGGCGGCCGCCATCACGATGACGAGAATCGTGGAAAAATCGCCCTGTGCGGTGGCGCCGTAGCGGTCGGGCATCATCCGCGAGAGAAACTGCACGGAGCCGAGGTGGGTCGCACCGAAGGACAAGCCATGCAGGACCTGCAGGAGGGGCAGAACCGCGGCCGGCGGGTCGAGCGCCATGGCGGCCCAGCGCACCGTGCCGCCTGCGGCACCGAGACCGATGAGACCCAGGGGACCGAGCCGGCCGGGCAGTCGTGACGACATCGCCAGCAGCACGATCTCGCCGCCGACCCCTAGAGCCCAGAGCGCCCCGATGGCGACCCCGTCGAAGCCCTTGGCGGCCCACGCCAGGGTCGAAAAACCATAGTAGACCGCGTGGCTTGCCTGGACCAGGCTGGCCGCTGCGGCAACCGCCACAAACCCGGCGAGACGCCGTCGTCCGGTCGCAACAGGCCGGGGCTGCGAACCCGGGCCGGCGTCGTGCTGCAGCGGTGCGAGCCGCAAGGCGGTTGCCGCCATGACGGCGAAGCCGGCGACGATCAGCCAGACCAGATCGCGGCGGGCGATCGCATCGAGCGCGACACCGCCGGCGAGATTGGCCGCGACGAAGGCGACCGAGCCCCAGAGGCGGACCGGGCCGTAGGCGCGTCGGCGAATCTCGAGGCCTTTCAACGCATAGGCGTCTGCGAGCGGCATCGTCGGGGCGGCGGCCAGCGAGGCTGCCGCGACCGCCGCCACAATGGCCACAAGGCCATTGGACAGGGCAATCGCCGCGTAGCCCACGGCGGTAGCGGCTGCGGTCGCAATCAGGACCTCGCGCGGGGCGCCGAGGCGGTCCGCGATCCTGGTGCCGATCGGAATGGCGATGACCCGCATCAGCAGCGGGACCGCCAGCACCGCGCCGATCGCCGCGGCGTCGAGCCCTTTGGCCGCGAGCCAGGCCGGAAAAAGCGGCATCTGGATGCCGACGGCGAGGAAATACCCGGAATAGAACAACGCCATTCGCCGCGCGAAGGGATCGGTGGCGATTGCCCGGCTGTCGGAGTTCATTAAACTCTTTGAGACGATTCGCGGGGCATGATGCCAGCGATTCCATGCCGTCCACGCCATCCATTGGGCTCCACGATGCAGACGCTCCCTGCCCTTATGCCGCTCACCGAGGCCGACTATGAGGCCATCGCGGACGCCGTCATGGAGACCAATCGCGGCCGTTGGTTCCTCGCCGAATATGCCAGGCGCAACCGCCACGCCGATACGACCATGCTGCTCACCGCACTGGAGCGGATCGAGGGCACGATCCGTGGCGAGCGCGCCGCCGAGTCCGTCGATCGAATCCGCTTCGACCTCATCGAAATGGCCAACGCGATCGCCCGCACCAAGGCGGAGATTGCGGCGATCAAGCCGGACGCCGACCATCACGGCAAGTTCGGCGAGGCCACCGAGGAGCTCGATTCGATCGTCAGCACGACGGAGGCAGCGACGTCGGACATCCTGGCCGCAGCCGAGCAGATCCAGGAGATCGCCTGGACGCTCCGCGAGCAGGGCCTCGAAGCCGAGGTCTGCGACCTGATCGACGCCAGGGCGACCGAGATCTACACCGCGTGCTCGTTCCAGGACCTGACCGGTCAGCGCAGCCGCAAGCTCGTCCAGGGGTTGCGCTATCTCGAGGGCCGGATCAACGCGATGATCGACATCTGGGGCCTCGACCGCACGATGGCGGCGGAGGCCGCGGAGACCGCGAGGGCGCGCGACGGCGAGGCGGCGCTGCTCAACGGTCCGTCGAAGCCCGGGCATGGGCTCGACCAGGCCGACATCGACGTCGTGATGGGCCCCGCCACCGCAGGTGCCGACGAAGGACCGGTCGACGATGTCGCGGCCGCGCCCGGTCCGGTGATCGATGTCGCGCCGGCGACGCCGCGCCCGATGCCTGCTGACCCGGAAGCGCTTTCCGCGCCCGAACCCGAAGGCTCGCCACCCGGATATCGGCACTCCCTGACCGAGGCGCCGAGCCCGGCTCTCGCGCCGGCCCAGTCTCCGATGCCGGCGCCCGAGGAGCCCGTCGCCCATCACCACGAGGCATACGCGAACGGCGCCCCCGCGGTCCGCCGCGAGCCGCAGCCGCACCTCGACACGCCCTCGCCGCATCCTGCCCACCACGACCCCCTTGCCCCGATCATGGCGCTGAGCGCCGAGGAAAAGATCGCGCTGTTCAGTTGAAGCCTCCAGACCGCATGATTCGCGCACCGCTGGTGGACGGCATCGGGCTGTGGTGCGACCCGCATGGCCGATTCGACGGCAGCCCGGCGCTGTTCGTCGATCGCGACGGAGTGATCGTGGAGGAGGCGCACTATCTCGGCCGCGCCGACGACGTGTGTTTGATCCCCGGGGCCGCATCGGCGATCGCCGCCTGCAACGACGCATGCATCCCGGTGGTGGTGGTGACCAATCAGTCCGGCATCGCGCGCGGCTACTACGACTGGGATGGGTTCCACGCGGTCCAAGGCGCCATCACGGCGGAGCTGGCGGCCGAGGGAGCACACGTCGACGCGGTCCTTGCCTGTGCGTATCATCGCGACGGGCAAGCGCCCTTTCGCGTGGCCGATCATCCGTGGCGCAAGCCGCAGCCCGGAATGATACTGGAAGCGGCGCAGCGGATGGGGATCGACCTCGCCCGCTCCTGGATCATCGGCGACAGGGCGGACGATCTGGCGGCCGGTGCGGCCGCCGGGCTGGCGGGTGGTACCTTGGTGATGACTGGGCATGGCGCTCTGGAGGCCGAGCGCACCGCGGCCCTCGCACTTGCGCGGAAGGGTTTTGCCGTCGAGTCGGCTCCGGCTCTGCCGCAAGCCGCGGCGGCGGCTGTCGGCCGGATGAACAGCGCGGTGCGGCGGTGAACCGATCGCGCGTTGCCTAGTGCGGCGGATTTGAAGTTCCTATCAGATGTGCGGCGCGCTCGTCATAGGAACTTCAAATCCTAAAAGCCGCACTAGAATCATAGACTTGCTAGTGCAACTCTGGATTCCGAAGTTCGCACCAGAGGATGTCGCCAAGTGATGCGAACTTCGGAATCGGTGCACTAGCCTGCGGTACGTGCTCCGGCTCAGTCGGCGATCAGCTCGAAACGGTCGACATCGACCAAGCCCTTGTCGGTGATCTTCAGATGCGGGATCACCGGCAGCGGCAGGAAGGCGACCTGCAGGAAGGGCTCCGCGAGCACGACGCCGAGGCTGCGTGCGGCCGCCCGCAGGGGCAGCAGCGCGCCGCGAACCTCGTCATGCCCGAGCAGGCTCATCAGGCCGGCGATCGGCAGGGCGAGCTCGGCGAGCACGCGTCCGCCATCGGCGACCACGAAGCCGCCTTCGATCTCGCACACACGATTGACCGCGACCGCCATGTCCGGCTCGTCGGCGCCGACCACCGTGATGTTGTGGCTGTCATGACCGACCGATGACGCGATGGCGCCGCGGCGCATCCCGAATCCCTTGACGAAGCCGCGACCGATTCCGCCGGGCGCCACGGTCTTGCCGTGCCGCTCGATCACCGCCACCTTGACGACGTCCTGGGCGAGATCGATGCGGCGCTCGCCGTTGCGATAGGGCAGCGCCAGATCGATGCGCAGCGTGATGATCTTGCCCGGGATGATGCCGATGACCGGCGTCGACGGCCCGCTGCCGGGGGCGCGAAAGTCGTCGGCGGCGACCCGTCGCGCCTTGACGCTCCGGCGACCGATCGGAGGGACCGCGGGTCGCGCGGCAAACAGCGCATCATCGACCGGACGGCCGGCCGCGATCACAGAGGACACGCGACAGTCGTCGAGATCGTCGAGCAGCAGCAGATCGGCCCGCCAGCCCGGCGCGACGAGGCCGCGGTCGTGCAGCCCGAATGCCCGAGCCGCCGACCACGACGCCGCCCGGTAGGCGGCGAGCGGCGGCACGCCGAGCCGGATCGCGGTGCGCACGATGAAGTCGAGATGCCCCTCCTCGGCGATGTCCAGTGGATTGCGGTCATCGGTGCAGAAGGCCATGAACGGCGCCGTGGTCTCGGTGAGAACCGGCGCCAGCGCGTGCAGGTCCTTCGACACCGAGCCCTCGCGGATCAGCACCGTCATGCCTTTGGTGAGCTTTTCCAGGGCCTCCTCCGGCGTCGTGCATTCGTGATCGGTGCGAATGCCGGCTGCCAGATAGCCATTGAGGCCGAGACCGCGGAGCAGCGGCGCGTGTCCGTCGATGTGGCGGCCGCGGAATGCCGCAAGCTTCGCCAAGCATCCCGGATCCTTGCCGAGCACGCCGGGAAAATTCATGAACTCGGCGAGGCCGAGCACCTTGGCGTGACCCGCGAAGGGGCCGAGATCGGCGGCGGTCAGTCGCGCGCCCGAGGTCTCGAGCTCGGTTGCCGGCACGCAGCTCGACAGCATGACGCGCAGATCCATGACGATTGCGTCGGCGCACGCCAGAAAATAGCGCAGCGCTTCGGCGCCGAGCACATTGGCCATCTCGTGGGGATCGCAGATCGCCGTGGTGACACCGTGCGGCAGCACGCAGCGGTCGAATTCATGCGGCGTGACCAGGGACGATTCGACGTGCAGATGGGTATCGATGAAGCCCGGCACGATGATCCTGCCGCGACCGTCGATCTCGCGGACGCCGCGGTACGCGCCGCAGGTGCCGACGACGCGGTCGCGGCAGATCGCCACGTCCGATTGGATCAGATCTCCGGTGACGAGGTCGAGGACGCGCCCGCCCTTGATCACCAGATCGGCGGGCGCGACGCCGCGGCCCTGGTCGATCGCCTGGGCAATGTGATCCTGGATGCGGTCGGTCATCGGCAATGGCAGGCGGCCCGATGTTGGACCGAATTTTCACGCAGCGACGAGGCGGTGAAACAACTCGGGATCGACGTTGCCGCCGGACAGCACGGCGACCGCGACCTTGCCGGTCACATCGATCTTGCGCGACATCAGCGCGGCGAGCGCAACCGCGCCGCCCGGCTCGACCACGAGCTTGAGCTCCCGGAACGCGAAAGCCACGGCCGCGGCGACCTCGGGATCGCTGACCGCGAGCCCCTCCCCGACCAGCGCGCGATTGATCTCGAAGGTGATCCGGCCCGGCATCAGGCTGAGCAGCGCGTCGCAGATCGATCCGGTCACCGCCGCGTTGGACTCGCGCCGTCCGCTCCTGAAAGAGCGCGCATGATCATCGAACCCCTGCGGCTCGGCGGTGAACACCCGCGCCGAGGGACAACGCGCCTTCACGGCGAGGGCGACGCCGGCGGTCAGTCCGCCGCCGGACGCCGAGACCACGACGATCTCCGGGGCAAGGCCGATGGCCGCAAGATCATCGACCATCTCGCGACCGGCCGTGCCCTGACCGGCGATGACGAACGGATCGTCGTACGGCGGTACCAGGATGGCCCCGCGGCGCTGCGCAATGTTACGGGCGATCGCCTCGCGATCCTCGTTGGCGCGATCGTAGAGCACAACCTCGGCCCCGAGAGCGGCAGTGCGATCGCGTTTGGGCCGCGGCGCGTCGCGCGGCATCACGATCACGGCCGGCATGTCGAAGAGCCGTGCGGCTGCGGCGACCCCTTGCGCATGATTGCCGGACGAGAACGCCACCACGCCCCCGGCGCGCTGATCGACCGGAATCGCCGAGAGCCTGTTGTAGGCGCCGCGGAACTTGAAGGAGCCGGTGCGCTGCAGGGTCTCGGCCTTGAGGAAAACCCGTCCGCCGGTCAAGGCGTCGAGCACGCTCGAGGCGATCAACGGCGTGTGCACGGCGACACCCTCGAGCCGGCGCGCCGCATCCTCGACATCCGCCGCTGTCGGAAGTCTCGGGGCCGGCCTTTCGGGTTGATCCATCGCGCGAGCGTAACCGCCACGGCGCTGCCGGGCAAGCCCGCACGACGGCCCGGAATGGCCCGGACGGCATCGATTATCACCGGCCGCTGGCGTTCCGTTTGCCGCGTACCCGCGTATGATCCCCGGTCGAGGACAAATGCCGGGAGGGCTCCATGGATTTGAGGATTGCCGGCCGCAAGGCCATCGTCTGCGCGTCGAGCCGTGGTCTCGGCCGCGCCTGCGCCATGTCGCTTGCGCAGGCCGGATGCGAGGTCGTGGTCAACGGGCGCGACAGCGCCCGTACCGAGACCACGGCGGCCGAGATCAAGGCGGCGACCGGCGCCAGGGTTGCGGCCGTGGTCGCCGATGTCTCGACCGCCGAAGGCCAGGCGGCGCTGCTCGCCGCCTGCCCGGAGCCCGACATCCTGGTCAACAACAACGGCGGCCCGCCGTTCCGGGACTTCCGCGAGATCGGTCGACAGCAGATGATCGACGGCGTGGTCGGCAACATGGTGGTGGCGATCGAGCTGGTGCAGAAGGTGATCGACCCGATGATCCGGCGGAAATTCGGCCGCATCGTCAACATCACGTCCGGCTCGGTGAAGATGCCGCTGGCAGGGCTCGATCTCTCCTCCGGTGCACGGGCGGGGCTCACGGCGTTCCTCGCCGGCGTCGCCCGTTCGGTCGCGGCCTCGAACGTCACCATCAACTTCCTGCTGCCGGGAACGTTCGACACCGACCGGCTGCGCGGCGGCATCGAGACGCTGGCGAAACGCGCCGGCAAGGACGTCGCAGAGGCGATTGCCGACCGCATCGCATCGGTGCCGGCACGACGCTTCGGCGACCCGGCCGAGTTCGGTGACGCCTGCGCATATCTCTGCTCGGCGCAGGCGGGGTACATCACCGGCCAGAATCTGCTGCTCGACGGCGGCGTGTTCCCGGGGACGCTCGGGTGAGGAACGGAGCAGGTAGGTAGCCCGGATGGAGCCATCAGGGCGCTTGCGACGGTCTTCGACGGGCTACGGAGAATTCCGGGGGGCGGCGGTGCCGCGCTGCGGGCGCTGTCCCTGCATTCCGCTCCGGACCGCGCTCAGAACCTGAATGCCGCCTGGAGGAAGCCGCCAAAGCGATCGACCGTGAAATTCACCGGCTGCGGGGCCCCCACGCCCCCGAACACGCTGTTGGTGAAATCCGAGTTGCCGGACGACGTCTCCATATGCCAGTAGCGGCCGCCGGCACCGACGCTCAGGGCTTCCGTCACCTGATAGCTCAGGACGGCCTCGAGCTGATATCCGCGGTTGCCGGTTCCGGTCTCCGGCACCGGCCCGCTGAAGCCACCGGGCTGGTTGAGCCGAAGCCAGTGGGTATCGGTGCTCGACAGCGACGTGTAGGGCAGCCACGCCGCCTCGGCATCGAGCTTCAGCCGGTCGGTGAGCATCAGCCGGCCGTTGACGCCGAGCCGCAGCGAATTCCACACCCCGTCGTTGGTGATGCCGAGAATGCTCGACGGGATCGCCGGATCGCAGATCCCGGGATTGGCGCCGACCTGCGCGCAGCCGACCGCATTGAGCGTCTCGTGATAGTAGTGATAGCCGGCGAACGCGCCGAGCTTGTAGCGCGGCCCTTGCAGGAAGCTGTAGCCGACGTCGACGCTGCCGTAGGTGAGCGCTCCGTCCTGCAGGCTGCTGGTCGTTGCGCTCTGCGGAACGACGAAGGGCGGGAAGTCCTCGTCCTTGAGATTGCCGCCCGCGGTCGGCCCGGTTCCCAGGTAGCCTTTGACGAACGCGCCGGACCAGTGATCGACGCGCACGAAGGACTCGGCGGTCTGCGCCGTGACGTCGCCGTAGGTGAGGCGCGATACCATGGCGGTGCCGGAGATGTCGAAGAGGTCCTTCGCGGTCTTGCCGCTGCTCAGCCAGTAGCGCGCGCCGAACTCGACCTCGAACTCGCGGACATAGGGCGCCTTGGCGACAATCCCCGGCGCACCGAGCGTGGTCCACGGCGGCGCCCAGTCGATCTTGTAGTTCAAACCGGCACGGACGAGATGCCCGGTCATGTCGAAGTGCGTCTGGGTTTCGAACGGCGGGTTGATCGGATTGGGCAGGCCGACGACCGTCGCGCCACCGAGGTCGTAATAGAGATACTCGATCTTCGCCGACAGCGAGTTGGTGATGGCGTACTCGGCGCCGGCGCCGGCGGTCCAGCCGACCTGCAGCCGCGATTGCTCGTTCGCGTAGGTGATGCCTGGAAAGCTTACCGTGGTCGCCGCCGTGACGTGACCGTAGGCGACGCCGCCGGTAGCATAGACCAGGAGCCGGTCGAACGGGGTCACGCCCAGGCGCATGCGCGACGTGCCCAGCCAGTCGAGCTTCTGGATCGTCACCGAGCTGAAAGGCGTGCCGTCGAGCGCGCTCCCGGCTGCGCCGACGCTGGCGCGCCGATCGATCCAGGAGATGTCGGATTCGGTGCCGACGACGACTTTTCCGATCTGGTAATCATAACCGCCTTGGGCGCCGCCGGTCACCCCGCCCGAACGCAGGCTGGTCGCAGCCGGCAGCCCGAATGCCCCGAGCGCTTCGGGAAGGAAGGTGAAGCTCGAGGCATTGTCGCCGAACGCATAGCCGACCTGCGCACCGACATAGCCGCCGGTCCAGCTATAGGCGATCGGCGCCGCAGGGGGCGCGCTCGGGAGCGTGGCCGGAACCGGATAGTCGGCAGCCCTGGCGACCGTGGACAGCAGGATCAGACAACTCGAGACGAGCAGGATCCTCTTCATTCTTCCGTCCCCGGACGCCATCCACCGCGGACGAACCTGGGACACAATCGCTAAAGGGCTCGCTAAAATTGTCGGTTAATTGGTTGCATTGTCCCGGTCCTGCC
>JBEKZK010000210.1:0-7079 GCA_049509935.1 Xanthobacteraceae bacterium
CCTGGTGGAGATCGGATTGGGCGCCAGCACCAGGGCGCAGCGAACCGCAAAGTCCGTATTGAAGGCCTCCGACATGGCGGCCCAGCAAATCGACAGACTGGCCGATTCATCGGCGACCGCCGAAGAGCGGCATGAGAGGAAACGGCGCCTCATCAAGGGTCCGAAGGAGTTCAGGGACATTCGCAGCGATCACCCCAGTCCGAAGAGATGATCGCGCCGGACCCAATCGAGTAGAGGCGCTCTCCCGCGAAGTCTGGCCGCCGGCCTCAGAAGCAGCTCACCCTCGCGTCGACCTCGGCGCAGGTTGCCCGCAGCATCGCTCGCTGCTGGGTCAGTCGGCCCGTCGCGTCGGCCGGGATCGAGCCTGTGTACTCGCCGCGCCGGCGTTCCTCGATCGCGGAATCCTGCGCCGCCCATCGGACATTGGCCTCCGCTTCGCTGATCCGCCCGGCATCGAGCTCGGTGGCGAGCGCCTTGCGCGCCGCGAGCCGTTGATCGAGCAGGTCTGGAAACGGCGCCACCGGCCTGACGAGGCGCGTCTCCACGTCGTTGAGACAGCGCGCGCGATGGCTGAACGCCTGCGGGCCGCGGGCATCGCGCGGATGGACGTTGTCGCAATCCTGCTTCTCGGTCTCGATCTGCCGCCGCAGCTCCGCCATCTGCTCGCGCTGCCGATCCGGTTGCACCCCGGCGCAGGCGGCGACGCACCCTGCGGTGATCAAAAGCGCGAACAGCGTTCTCATTGCGGTTCCACACGATCCGTGATCCCGGCCGCAGCCGGAAGCTCGTGTGAGCCTACACCTCCGGCCTTAACGCGTTGTTGACCGGCCGCGAGGCGTCGCGTGGGCCAATCTTTGACCGGTCAGCCCGATCGCGCCGAGATGCCGGCGTCGATGGTGAGCACGGTGCCGCTGGTGTAGCCGGATTGCTCGGAGGCCAGGAACGCGATCGCGGCCGCGATCTCCTCCGGGGTCGAGGCGCGGCCGAACGGCAGCGGCTTGACCAGGTCGCGCCAGGTCTCGGGATCGCCGGTGCGGTCAAGCGCCTTCTTGCGGAACAGCGTGACCAGCCGGTCGGTCGCGACCGGGCCGGGATTGATGGCGACCACCCGGATGCCGTCGCGCGGGCTGACGCTGCCGAGCGACTGGCTGAACGCCGTCAGGGCGGAGTTGCCGGCGACGCCGCAGATGTACTCGGGGTCGCGGGTCTGCGCCGCCGCGCCCACCACATTGATGATGACGCCGGCGCCGCGGGCCTTCATGTGCGCGTAGAAGGCGCGGCACATGTTGATGTAGCCGAACACCTTCAGGTCCCAGGCCGCCCGCCATTTCGCCTCGTCGATCTCGGCTAGATTGCCGCCCGGGATGGCGCCGGCATTGTTGACCAGGATGTCGATGCCGGAAAATTTTGCCGCCAGCATCGTCACGTTGGCGCCGACCGCCAGATCGGCCGCGACCACGTCCACCCGGACATTGGCCTTGCGGGCGATCGTCTCGCGAGCCGCCGCGAGGTCGGCCGCGGTCCGCGCCACCAGCACCAGGTGGCAGCCTTCGGCGGCAAGCGTCTCGGCGGCGGCGCGGCCGATGCCTTTCGAGCCGCCGGTGATCAGCACGGTCTTTCCCGCAAGCTTCAGATCCATTGCTCATCGGCTCCAGTGTTCGCAGGTTGAAAGCGGTGTGCTTCGCGGCGTGACGCCGGCCATGATGCGCTCGACGCCGCCGCCGCGAAGCCCGATCGGTTGAGCGGCATGCGGGCGGCCTCGCGAGCTCCCGCTATGGATGCACTCCGAATGCCGGGGCGGATGCGCCATGCCGTCCTCGCGTGGATCCTCGTGCCGACCATACGCGAAAATCCCTTGTTGCACCTGCATCGGGTGCGCTGATATCGCGTTGCCGCGTCATGCCGAGCGGGTGGTCTGGATCGACATCCGGGCGCGCGCGGCCGGACGCCCCGGCGGGAGCGATCATGCGGGAATTTGCGATCAATTATCTGGCGATCGTGGCGGCCGTCGTCGTCAGGATGGCGCTCGGCGCGCTGTGGTACTCGCCGCTGCTGTTCGTGAGGCCGTGGATGGAGACCGTCGGCAGGACCGAGGCCGAAATCCGGGCGGGCTTGCCCCGGGCCGTGGTCAGCGACGCGCTCGGCAGCGTCATCATGGCATTCGTGCTGGTCCAGGCGGTCCACTACGCGGGCGCGCATACCGCGATCCTCGGCGCCGCGGTGGGCTTTTTCAACTGGCTCGGCTTCGTGGCCGTCGTCACCATCAATGCGGTCGTGCACGAAGGCCGCCCGTTCAGGCATTTTCTGATCAACAACGGCTATCAGCTGATCTCGCTGCTGCTCATGGGCGCGATCCTTGCGGCCTGGCGATGACATCGTGCCGCCCTGCTATATCCTCGCTCGAAAATATTGCTTCGTCGGCTCGAAATAATTGTCCTGCAAGCTCCTTGGAGGACGACCCGTTACAATCAGCGGTGGACGCGGCGCAAATCGTTGTCGTCGGTTTGGGAGGCCCGGCGGGCACGAAGCCGGCTGAGAGGTAACATGTTATGCGGCGTGGCTCCCCCCAGGATCTCGTCGTGTGGGCGATCGGCGAGGCTGCGCAGCAGACATGACAGGACGCCGCGAGCCGAACCGAGGCGCCCGCATTTGATCGGCCCGCCGTGCCGCCGCCCGATTGCGTCCCGTGCGGCTCTTCTGGCACACGTATTACCATGAGTGCCGGCAACGAAAGGTCGCATCGCTGGGTTGCGACGCGGGCCCTGGCAACGCCTGGTGCAGACCGGAAGGACGACGCGCAGAATGGACAATGTCAGCAGGGGAGGCGGCGAGTGGATCGTCGGGGTCCTGTTCTCACAGACCGGCGTAACTGCCTCGATCGAACGATCCCAGCGCAATGCCACGCTGCTCGCCATCGACGAGATCAATCGGGCGGGGGGCGTGCTCGGACGCCAGATCCGGCCGATCCTCTACGATCCGGCGTCGAACCCGAAACAATTCCGCGCATTGGCGGAGCGTCTGCTGACGGTCGATCGCGTCCGCTTGATATTCGGCTGCTACATGTCGAGCACCCGGAAGGCCGTCCTTCCGGTGGTCGAGGCATATCGCGGGCTGCTGTTTTACCCGACGTTGTATGAAGGCTTCGAATATTCTCCGCATTGCATCTACACGGGCGCGGCGCCCAATCAGAATTCGCTGCAGCTCGCCAAGTTCCTCCTGCAGCACTATGGCAACCGGTTCGTCTTCGTCGGGTCGAACTACATCTACCCCTATGAATCAAATCGCATCATGGCGGACTTCATTGCGCAATCCAAGGGAAAGGTCTTGGATGAGATGTACGTCCCGCTGAACGCCGAGGCGAAGGACTTCGAGAAGGCGATCTCGCGGATCGCCCGCCTCGAGCCCGACGCGGTGTTCTCCACGGTCGTCGGACGGTCGACGGCGATCTTCTACGAGGCCTTCCGGCACGCCGGCTTCGATGCGGCGAAGATGCCGATCGCGAGCCTGACCACCAGCGAGGCGGAGGTCGCCGAGATGAGCACCGAAGCGGCCGAGGGCCATCTCACGGCGGCGCCGTTCTTCGAGGTCCTGGCGACGCCGGCGGCACGCCGGTTCGTCACCGCGTTCAAGCTGCAGCACGGCGCCGACGCGCCGGTGACGGCCGAAGCGGAAGCCGCCTATTTCCAGGTGCACATCGCGGCTGGCGCGCTGGGGCGGGCCGGAACCGACGATCCCGAGCGCCTGCTGCCCGAGGTGCGCGATGCCGAGTACGACGCGCCGCAGGGCCGCGTGCGCATCGACACCACCAACAATCACACCTATCTGTGGCCGCGCGTCGCAAGGCTCGACGCCCGCAGCTCCTTTCAGATCGTGTGGAACCCCGGCGTTCGCGTGAAGCCGGATCCCTATTGCATCGTGCCGAGCCTCGACGACTGGTCGGCGGACGGCGTGCAGCAGATGCGGGCCTGACGGCGGCGGGGACAGGGCAGTGGCAACCCAGATCCTGCGGGATCTTCGCGGTCTCCGCGTGCAGGTGATCCATCCTCCGGACACCGAAGGGGTGGCGCTGGTCGAGCACCTGCGGCGCATCGGATGCTCGGTCGAGGCGCAGTGGCCGATCCCGGAGGCCTTCGCCGCAGCGGCGGACGTCGTGCTGCTGTCGATCGACCACGACTGCCGCGACGACATCCAAAAGCTCTTCCGCAACAATCACCAGCACGACGGCCAGCCAACCCTGATCGCGGTGGTCGGCTACGAAAACCCCTCCACCCTGCAACTCGTGCTCGAATCCGGGGCGCTCGCCGTGGTCGAGCGCCCGATCCGCCCGTTCGGGCTGCTCACCAATCTGACCATCGCGCGCAGCCTGTGGGTCGAGCGGCGCGATGCGACGCGCCGCGTCCGCAAGCTCGAGCGCAAGCTGTCCGGGATCCAGAAGATTCAGAAGGCCAAGTCGATCCTGATGGAAAAGCAGGGCCTTGGCGAGGACGAGGCGTACCAGACCCTGCGTCGCCAGGCGATGGGCAAGCGGGTGTCGATGGAGGAGATGGCGGTCGCGATCATCAACGCCAATGAGCTGTTGCATTCGCGTCCGAAAGATGTTTAGTTTTTCGAGTAGCTGCTGCGGGCTCGGCGCCCGCGGCGGTTCGCCGGATCACCAATGATGTTGGTCCGGCATTGGCAATGTGGCCCGAGGGTTCGGAAGAGCCCGTAGGGCTTTTTTTGTGCCCACATCCTGAGCGTCGACAGCGTCGTCGGCGTCACCGCCTCAAAACAGCTGCCCCGGTGGTCCACGCCGCGGCAATCAGGGAGTTTTGCGCCCTACGCACTGCCGCGACCGCGGGTCGTCGACGGTGGGGAGAGGCTTTGCCTCGCGACGGGTCCAACAGGGAGAAGTCCGCAATGACGCTGAATCGGCGAAAATTTGTCCAGGCGAGCGCGCTCGGCGCGGGTGTCCTGGCAACGCCCTATTTCTTCACCCGGACGGCGTCGGCCGCCGGACCGATCAAGGTCGGCGTGCTGTTCTCGCTGACCGGGGGCCTCTCGATCATTG
Source organism: Xanthobacteraceae bacterium (assembly GCA_049509935.1). Classification (GTDB taxonomy): domain Bacteria; phylum Pseudomonadota; class Alphaproteobacteria; order Rhizobiales; family Xanthobacteraceae; genus AP-16. The sequence goes on from JBEKZK010000210.1 coordinate 5,051, forward strand.
AGAAGTCGCTCCACGATGCGACGCTCATGGCGATCTCCGAGATAAACGCCACGGGCGGCGTCAAGGGCAACAAGATCGAGGCCATCGTCGAGGACGGCGCCTCCGACCCCAAGACCTACAACGAAAAAGCCTCGAAGCTGGTGATCCAGGACCGCGTTCCCACGGTGTTCGGGTCCTACACCTCGGCGAGCCGCAAGGCGGTGCTCCCGGTGTTCGAGAAGCGCAACAATCTGTACTTCTATCCGACCTACTACGAAGGCTTCGAGTGCTCCAAGAACGTCGTCTATACCGGCGCCGTTCCCAATCAGCAGCTGTCGAATTTCATTCCGTGGATCATCAAGACGCTGGGCAAGAAGAAGTTCTTCATCGTCGGATCGAACTACATCTACCCGCGCGAGATGGCCAAGGTGTGCAAGATCCTCATCGAGAAGAACGGCGGCGAATGGATCGCCGACGAGTATCTCGAGCTCGGCCATTCCGAGTGGGGCGCCATGGTCAACAAGATCAAGACCTCCGGTTGCGACGTCGTGCTGTCCAACGTGGTGGGTGACTCCGTGGTCGCATTCTACCGCGAATTCAAGAACCAGGGGCTGGCCCACGACAAGCTGCCGATCTGCGCTACCGTCACGTCGGAGATCGAGATCGCCGCCATGGGTCCCGAGTACGCGGTCGGCAGCTACACCTCGTTCCCGTATTTCCAGGCGATCGACACCGACCTCAACAAGGCCTTCGTCGAGCGCTACCGGGCGTTCGTCAAGGACCCCAAGGCGGTGACCCATCACGCGCTGGAATCCTCGTATTTCCAGGTCTTTCTGTGGAAGCAGGCGGCCGAGAAGGCGGCTGAGATCACGCCGACCGCGATCCGCGACGCCGTCAAGGGTCAGGAGTTCGACGCCCCCAACGGCCACGTCAAGATCGAGCCCGACAACCTCCACACCTGGCTCACGCCGCGCATCGCGCAGTGGCAGGCGAACGGGCAGGGCAAGATCATCGACGCCTACCCGAAGCCGATCCTGCCGCTGCCCTACGTCGCCTACGGCGAGACCGAGCAGAACCTGTTCTGCACCTCCAAGGGGCTCGACAGCTCGAAGCTGAAGATCTGATCCCGGCTCGCCATGCTCGACGTCGTCTTCATCGGTCTCAGTCTCGGCTCGATCCTGCTTCTGGTCGCGCTCGGGCTTGCGATCACCTACGGGACGATGGGGGTCATCAACATGGCCCACGGCGAGATGGTGATGGTCGGCGCCTACACCACGGTGATGGCCGGCATCTGGTTGCACGCCAACCTTTTTCTGGCCATTCCTCTGGCGTTCGTGGTCACCGCCCTGCTCGGTCTCCTGATCGAGCGGGTGGTGGTGCGGCGCCTCTATGGACGCCTGCTCGACACCCTGCTGGCAACCTGGGGCATCGGCATCCTGATCCAGCAGGCGGTGCGGCTCGAGTTCGGCCTGTCGTTTCTCGGCATCCACATCGAGGGCCTCGGCGCCGGCCTGCAGAACGTGACCGTCCCCAAGGTGCTTGAGGGAACGATCTCGATCGGCGGCGACGCCATCAACATGTATCGTACGTTCATCATCCTGGTGACGATCGCCTTGACCGCGGTCACCTGGTTTCTGCTGTACCGCACGTCGTTCGGGATGCAGGTGCGCGCCATCATCCGCAATCCGCGCATGGCGGCCGCCTGCGGGATCGACGTCGAGCGCGTCGATGCGCTCACCTTCGCGTTCGGCTCGGGACTTGCCGGCGTCGCCGGCGTGATGATGTCCGGCTTCAAGACGGTGTTCCCCGACATGGGGACCCCGATGGTGATCGACGGCTTCATGGTCGTGGTGGTCGGCGGCGTCGGCAGCCTGGTCGGCTCGGTCCTCTCCGCCGGCATGCTCGGGCAGATCGACGGCGTGGTCGCCACCATCACCAACGACATTCTCGCCCGCGCGGTGGTGTTCGGCGTGGTGATCCTCATCATCGTTCTCAAGCCCAGAGGGCTGTTCGCTTTCAAGGGACGCTGAGAATGGCGATCAAGCAACGC
>JBEKZK010000211.1:0-7073 GCA_049509935.1 Xanthobacteraceae bacterium
GCCGCGCAGCACATGGAGGCGGCTTCGCCGGAGCCGTCAGGAAGGGCGCTGACACCGCAACAGCAGAAGCTCAGGACCTGCGGCGCCGAATGGCAGGCGATGAAACAGGACGGCAAGACCCAGGGCGTCACCTGGGCGCAATATCGACGGGATTGCCTGAAGCGATGAAGATCACTTCCGGCCGCGCCGCGCCAGATAGACCCGCGCGGCGTTGCCGCCGAAGAGCGCGGCCGTCTGCTCGGCACCGAGATGGCCGGTCATCTCGACGGCCGCATCGAGCCACGACCGGTAGCTCGCGGCGAGCGTCAGCACCGGCCAGTCGCTTCCCCACAGCAGTCGCGTCGGGCCGAACATCTGCAGCAGATGATCCACCACCGGACGCAGCGCCGCAACGGTCCAGTCCGGTCCGGCCTCGGTGACGAGACCCGAGAGCTTGCAGGTGGTGCCGGACCGCGCCGCCACCGCCGCGATATCGGCGCGCCAGGAATCGTAGCGTGACGGATCGTGGCGCCGATGGGCGATGTCGGGCTTGGCCGCATGGTCGACCACGACGGCGAGTGCGGGATGGCGATCGAGCACGGCGAGCAGCCGCGACAGATGGCGTGGCAGGACCAGGGCGTCGAACACCAGATCATGGGCGATCAGCGCCGCGAACGCCGGCGCGAGCCCTGGGTCGGCCAGCCAGTCGTCATCGGCGATGTCCTGGACCATGGGACGCAGGCCGACGAGCAGCGGGTTCTTCGCCAGACGGTCGATCTCTTCGGCGACGCCGGGTTGCGCGAAATCGACCCAGCCGACGACGCCGGCGACGGTCGGCGTGCGCGCCGCCATGTCGAGCAGATAGTGGGTCTCGGCAACGGTCGGCGCGGCCTGGACGAGGATCGTGCGCGCGATGCCGGCCTCGGCCAGCAGTGGCGCCAGATCCGCGGGACCAAAATCCCGGTAGAGCGGGGTGAGGGCCGGGGTCAGCCAGCCGTAGTCGCCGCGTGACACGCTCCAGAAATGCTGATGGGCGTCGATCCGCACGGGTTGGAACCTGCCCGAGGTCAGCCCGGTGTCGGCGCCTGGGCGTCGATCAGGCCTGCCGACTTCAGCTCCGACCACAACGCGCCGGGCACCGTTGCCGAGAGGTCGACGATCTGGCTCTCGACCTCCTCAGGCCTAACCGCGCCGAGCACCAGCGCCGACACGGCCGGATGGCCGAGGGCGAACTGCAGCGCCGCGCGCCGCAGCGGTACGCCGTGCGCCGCGCACACGGCGTCGAGCCGGCGCACCTTGTCGACGACGTCCGGGGGCGCCGGCTTGTAGTTGTAGCGGGCGTCCGCCACCGCCCCGGTCGCCAGGATGCCGGAATTGAACACGCCGCCGAGCATGACGCCGATGCCCTTCTGCAGCGCCAGCGGCAGGAACGAGGCGAGCGCCGGCTGCTCCAGCAGCGTATAGCGGCCGGCGAGCAGCATCACGTCGAAGTCCCCCGCATGGGCGAAACGCTCGCACATGTCGGCCTCGTTGACGCCGACCCCGATCCCGCGGATGACGCCCTCGCGGCGCAGCTGCTCCAGCGCCCGATAGGATCCCTCCATCGCCTCTGCGAAGCGCTGCTCGATCATCGCGGGGCCGTGGGTCCAGACGTCGACGTCGTGGATCAGCACGATGTCGACACGGCCGACGCCGAGACGGAGCATCGACTGCTCGAGCGAGCGCAGTGCGCCGTCGCGGGAGTAATCGAACCGTGCGGCGTGCGGCAGTCCGCCGGCAGAAGGCGGTTCGGCGGCACGCGGCCGACGCGGATCCATGACACGCCCGACCTTGGTGGAAAGGACGACGTCGGACCGCCCGGCCTGGCGCAGGCCGCTGCCGATGCGCAGCTCCGAGAGGCCGTGGCCATAGAGCGGCGAGGTGTCGACCAGCGTGACGCCGCGCGCCAGCGCCGTGGCCACCGCGGCGACCGCCGTGGCCTCGTCGAGACGGACATGGGCCTCGCCGAGCGGCGCGCCGCCGAATCCGAGGGCGGAGACTTGCAGGCCGGTCCGGCCCAGGGCGCGGGTGGGAAGAGACATGCAGGACACTCCGGTTCGGCAGCGATGTCCAATCGACGGTGCATCAGGACACGTTACCTCCCGCCGGAAGGTACGCCCGCCGGAGCGGCGGTGCCTGGATCGCCTCATTCAAACATGGCGCGGCGAACCCGCGCAACCTGCATCGGCCGACATGCTACGATCAACCCGCCGGCATTTCGTGGCCGGCAATCGGGGTCAAGGCCTATCTGGCGGCACGGCCGGTCTATCGCTTCAAGGACGACCTCAAGGGCGTAGTGCTCAAGGCGGCGTTGCGCGAGGTCGCGATCGAGGGCAGCACGGTTGCGATCACCGTGTCGGTCGTCAACCTGACAGTAATCCCCGCGATGTTCGTCGCGACGCTGCCGGGCGTGGCGGTCCTGATCATCTGGCTCATTCGTCACCCGGCCTGGGGGCGACCGGCGTCGAGCGCCGCCGCTTAGTTTAGCGCACGTCCCGGCGAAGTGGACACCGTTCGCCGATCAAGGAACATGCGCCAACAAAGAAACTACGGCGCTTCCCGGATCGAGTGCCGCAGCGAGTGGTTCACCATGACCGGGAAGCGCTGTAGTCGGACACACCGTCCGGGCGACCGGGCCGCTATTGTCCGTGGCTTTCCAGCACCTGGCGGCAGGCGGCGCCGAGCTTGAGCCGATGGGTCTTCAGGCAATCGAGGATCGGGCCGTCCTCGGCCGCCACGCCCTTGCACAGCTTCACGACATCCCGGCGGCAGGCATCCTGCTCGCCGCCGGTGCCGGCGTGGGTCTCGGCAACCGCGGGGGTCGACAGCAGGGCGATCGCAAGGATGCAGTACAGGGCATGTCGGGACATTGATTCTCCTCTTGGGATTGGGTTCGAACGACGTGAAGCGCCCCGGAATATTGAGCGACAGCGGTCGATCGAAGGTTTCGCAGGCAGGTTGTCGGACCGGACAGGCGCCGCGCCGGGCGCAAATCATGGCCGCTACGCGGGCTTGTGCCGAGGATTCGTAGCAGAACTGTGGCCGGACCCTGCTTTCGCCGCGCCCGCGGCAAACGATGCGACAGGCGAAGGCGCCATCTTCAGGGGCCGGCCGGCAAGCCGCGAACGAGCAGGCGGTTGAGCCGGCCCGCGAAGGCTGCGGGGTCGTCCGGCACCTCGCCGTCGAGGATCTGCGCCTCGTCGAACAACAGCGCCGAGAGGTCGTTGACGTCGTCCTCGCGCGCGTCGGCCTTGGCCTGCGACAGCGCCTTGATCAGGGGGTGGCGCATGTTGAGCTCGAGGATCGGCTTGGGACCGGCACCGCGGTTCTGCCGGGCGAGCAGCCGCTCGAGCTCGCGGTCCGGCCCATGGCCGCCGGCGACCAGGCAGGCGACGCTGTCGGTCAGCCGCTGCGACGCCCGGACCTCGGACACCCGCTCGCCGAGCGCGCCCTTCACGGCGGCGATGATTGCCGCATGGTCAATCGCGCCCGGCGCCGGCTCGGCCTGTCCGCCCGAGTCCTCGTCGGCGAGCGGCACCAGGCCGAAGTCGACCTCGCCCTGGCTCAGCGACTTCAGAGGCTTGCCGCCGAAGTCGAGCGGCATGGCGGTCCAGAACGCGTCGACCGGATCGGTCAGCAGCAGCACCTCGATGCCGCGGGCTCGCGCCGCCTCGAGCTTCGGGTTGGACTTGACCCGCTCGGGGCTGTCGCCGACCAGATAGTAGATCTCGGTCTGATTGGTCTTCAGGTCGGCGACGTACTGGGCAAGGGTCCGCGCCTCCCCGGCCGTCGTGGTGAACCGGGCGAGCGCCAGCAACGAGTCACGGCGCTCGCGATCCTCGTAGAGGCCCTCCTTGAGGACCCGGCCGAACGCCTCCCATAGCTTGGCGAACGCCGCCGCATCCTTCGCGGCCAGGGCCTCGAGCTCGCCGATCACGCGGCCGGTCAGCGCCTTGCGGATCTGCGCCACCTGGGGATTGTTCTGCAGCATCTCGCGCGAGATGTTGAGCGGCAGATCCTCGCTGTCGACCACGCCGCGCACGAAGCGCAGGTAGGCCGGCAGCAGCTCGGCATCGTCGGTGATGTAGACGCGGCGGACATAGAGCCTGATGCGGCCCTTGCGTGCCGGATCGAACAGGTCGAACGGCGCGGTCGACGGCGCGAACAGCAGCACCGCGTAGGACTGGCGGCCCTCCGCGCGGTAGTGCAGCGTCATCGCCGGCTCGTCGAAGGCGGCGGCCAGCGTGCGATAGGCCTGCTTGTAGTCCTCCGCCGTCACCTCGGACTTCGGCCGCTGCCACAGCGCGCTCGCCGCATTGATCTGCCGCGGCTCGGCGTCCTTGGCGACGAGCTCGATGGGGAACAGGATGTGATCCGAGTAGGCGCGCACCACGTTCTCGATCTCGTGCGGCTCGAGATAGCGCTTGGCGTCCTCCTTGAGGTGCAGCACGATCTCGGTGCCGCGGGGAACCCGGGCGGCCTGCTCGGCGCTCGCCGGCGCGATGTCGAAGCCGGCGCCGCCCGACGAAGTCCATGCAAAGGCCTCGGTCGCGCCGGCCCGACGGCTCGTCACCGCGATCAGATCCGCCACCATGAAGGCCGAGTAGAAACCGACGCCGAACTGGCCGATCAGGCCGGCCCCGTCCTTGGCCTCGGTGAGCCGGCTGATGAAGGCCCGGGTGCCCGATCGCGCCACCGTCCCGAGATTGTCGATGAGCTCCTGGCGGTCCATGCCGATGCCGTTGTCGCTGATCGTCAGGGTGCCGGCCTCGGCGTCGGGCCGGATTCGGATCGCCAGCGGCGCCCCGTCGGCGAGCAGCCCGGGGCTCGCGATCGCCTCGTAACGCAGCTTGTCGCAGGCGTCCGATGCGTTGGAGATGAGCTCGCGCATGAAGACGTCGGTCTCCGAATAGACCGAATGGACCATCAGGCGCAGAAGCTCCGCCACCTCGGCCTGGAACGGGTGGGTCTGGGCAACGGTTTCGGCTTCGGTGCTCATGCCGCTCGCTCGCGTCTTGGATGAAGGCGGACCTGATATAGCGGACGGCAGAGCGCCCGCAAGGGGTGCTGCGGGGGCAAGCGGGGAACGGCCTCAGCAAGTCCGGCCATAATGCTCACGGCGCATTGCGGGGGCCGGCGAACGAGCGCATGGTCGGGAAAACCTCGGGCGGGGCATGGGCGATCAGCAGCCGGACGCGGGCACGTTCAAACGCTGGCTGCAGCAGATCCCGCTCATGTCGCAGCGCTCGATCGAGCCCGGGCGCGTCCGGGTGTGGCGTCGCGGCGAGAACGTGGCCGGGCGTGACAGCCCCGCCGGGACATCGCCGCAGGGGCTCGACGCCGAGCGCGGCTCCAGCCCGGCCCGGCGAGCGCTCGCCGCCGCGCTGATCATCTGCGCGTGCGGAGCCGCGTCGCTCGCGCTTGGACCGGACGACAACTGGGACCTGCTCTACTATCACCTCTATGCGCCGTACGCGTACCTGCACGACCGCTATCTGCACGACATCGGTCCGGCGCAGTCGCAGGGCTTCTTCAACCCGATGGCGGATCTGCTGTTCTATGGCCTGATCTCGTCACCCCTGAACGACATGCCGCGGGTCGTGGCCTTCGCGATGGGAGCGGCGCACGGCCTCAATGCGGTGCTGGTTCTCGCCATTGCCCGCGAGTGCCTGCGTCCGCCGCGATCGGCCGGGCGGTGGCCGCTGCGCATGCTCGCGCTGCTGATCGGTGTCACCGGCGCCGGGTTCGTCTCGCTGCTCGGCGCGACGACGAACGATCTGATCAATTCGATCTTCGTGCTCGGTGCGCTGCTCGCGATGCTCCGCGTCGGGCGGCCGGACAGCACGCGCGACGTCCGCCGCGGCTTCGTGGTCGCCGGATTGCTCATGGGAATGGGCGTCGGACTCAAATATACCGCCGCCGTGTTCATGCCCGGACTGGGGCTGGCGGCGCTGGTGGTCGCGGCACGGCGCCGGACGGTCGGCGGTCCGGTCGCGTTCGTGGTCGCCGCCGCGCTGGGATGCCTGGCGGTTGCCGGTCATCACCTGCTGACCATGTGGCAGGACTTCGGAAATCCGCTGTTTCCGTTCCTCAACGACGTCTTCCGCTCGCCGTGGAGCGATCCTCAGTCGCTGCGGGACATGCGGTTCGTGCCGCGCGATCTGTGGCAGGCGATCGCCTATCCGTTCTACTGGACGACGATGAATGACTACCTGGTGATGGAGCCGCCGTTCCGGGACTGGCGCGGCGCCGTCGCCGGTCTGGCGATCGCGGCCGCGCTGGCGATGCGCGTCGGCGGCATCGGGCGCCGCGCCGAGGGGATCGCCGAGACGCCGGGCCTCGGCCTCGTCATGGTCTTCGTCGTCGTGTCGTTCGTCACCTGGGAGCTAGCCTTCGGCATCTACCGCTACGGCGTGGTGCTCGAGTTGCTGAGCGGGGTCGTCATCACCGGCACATTGCTCCGGCTCGTCGCGCGGCCGCGGCTGCGGCTGGGGTTCGCCGCCATGCTGGCGGTGATCATCGGGGTGACCACGGTCCATCCCGACTGGGGGCGCGGCGAGTGGGGAGAGCGCTACGTCGACGTCCGCGTGCCGGCATTGCCGGCGGACAGCATCGTGCTGATCGCCACCCCGGATCCGGCCGCCTATTTCATCCCGTTCGCCGAGCCGACCGCGCGCTTCCTCGGCATCGAGAACAATTTCCTGACGCTGGCGCAGACCAACCGGATGGCATCCGAGGTCAGGAGGCTGATGCGGACGCCGGGGCCGGCGAAATACATCCTCAGCGTCGGGCCATTCGACGGCGACAAGCTCCGCCGCCTGCTCGGCCGCCTCGGCCTGCGACTTGGCGCCGGGCCGTGCCTGGCGATCGAGTCGAACCTCGCCACCGACGACGGGGAGCACCTGAGCCTCTGCCCGGTGGTGGAATGAGGGACTAGTGCACCGATTCCGAAGTTCGCATCACTTGGCGACATCCTCTGGTGCGAACTTCGGAATCCAAAGGTGCACTAGCAAGTCTATGATTCTAGTGCGGCTTTTAGGATTTGAAGTTCCTAT
>JBEKZK010000212.1:0-7069 GCA_049509935.1 Xanthobacteraceae bacterium
CACCAGCTGCATGCCGCCGGAATCGGCCAGCATGTTTTCGAGCTCGACGTTCTTGTATTCGCGCGCGTGCACCTCGGCGACAACCTCGTGCCACAGCACGCCGGTTTTCATCACGTTGCGCTTCTCCATCGAAGTGACCTTGTTGCGCCGCTTGCGGGCGAGCTCGAAGCCGACGCGGGCGATGCGCTCGATCTCGTAGGTGTCGTAGACCTGGGTGTCGACGGCGCGCTTCTGGCCGTTGCCGAGATCCGTGATGGTCTTCGGCTCGCCGAAATAGACCCCGCCGGTGAGCTCGCGCAGGATGATGATGTCGAGGCCCTCGACCACCTCGCGCTTGAGGCTCGATGAATCGGCGAGCGCCGGATAGCACACGGCCGGCCGGATGTTGGCGAACAGCCCGAGCTCCTTGCGCAGGCGCAGGAGGCCTGCCTCCGGCCGCTGGTCATAGGGGACGCCGTCCCATTTCGGCCCGCCCACCGCGCCGAACAGGATGACGTCGGCGGCCTTCGCGGTGGCCATGGTGTCCTCGGTGATCGCCACCCCATGGGCGTCATGGCAGCAGCCGCCGACCAGCGCCTCCTCGGTCGCAAGCTGCGCCAGCCCGCGGTCGTTGAGGAAGCCGATCACCCGCTTCGCCTCGGCCATCACCTCGGGGCCGATGCCGTCGCCGGGAAGCAGCAGGAGCTTGTGCGTCGCCATGAATGGGCCTCGCCGTGGGAGCCGCGCGGATTGCTAAAGGCGCGCGCGTGGCTTGGCAAGGATGTTGCGTTTGCGCTGTGCCCGCGCGGCTGCTTGCTCAGTGCCTGTGGGCCCCCTCACCCTGTCCCTCTCCCCGTCGGGGAGAGGGAACGATGTGGCGAGGCTCGCGCAGCACATCGACGTCGAGCATAAGTGGCGCAGCAATTTCTCAGCGATAGCGGCCGTGCTTCTGCAGGACCTCGATCTTGTAGCCGTCGGGATCCTGCACGAAGAAGAAACGCGCCATCAGCGCGCCGTCGCGGTTGAACTCCTTGATCGGCGCAGGCGACAGGTTTTCTGCCGTGAACCGCGCGTGCTCGGCCGCAAGATCGTCGACCGCGAACGCCACGTGGCCATAGCCGTCGCCGAGACCGTAGGGCTCGCTGCGGCCGTGATTGATGGTGAGCTCGATCTCGAAATCGGCCTGCGCGTTGCGCAGATAGACCAGCGTGAAGCCGTCGAAGGCGTAGCGGTCGGCGACCTCGAGCCGGAAGGCGCGCCGGTAGAAGTCGACCGAGCGGGCCTCGTCGAGGACGCGGATCATCATGTGGATGGCTTTGGCCATGGCGTGCTCCCGGTCGGGGTTTGACTCGCGGTCAGGCGGCGTCGACGGCGGCCTCATCGTCGGAGGCAACCGGCGGGCGCCGTGGCGCGGTGGTGCGCAGCAGGGCCTTGTGCGCCTGCCACTGGCTCTCGGTGTCGAGGGTCTCGAGGAACTGGACCTCGCCGGCGGACAGCAGCGCCACCGGCAGGCCGTCGCGGTACAGCAGGCGGTTGCCGGTCAGTGCCGCGAGCTTCGGCCCGGGCGTGAGGATGCCGACCAGATTGAGCGGGTCGGCGCCGGACAGCGAGACCCACTCGCCGGACGGCGGCTTGCGCCGGACCTCGCGCAACATGCCGACCGCCTGCGGCAGGGCGAACTGCTCGCCGGAGAAGCCGGCGACGAAGCGGCCGCCGCGAATGTCGCCCTGCGCCTCGAGCCGGCGGAACACGCGGAGCAGGTCGCGCCACGGCGGCAGCCAGCCGGCCTCGCGCTCGAGCAGACGCCAGAACACCACGCCGTAGCGTTCCAGCAGGGTGCGCGCCACGTGCTCGACCGCCTCGGGAGCGGGCTCCTGGGCGGGACTGGGGCGGCGTGCCAAAGCCCATCGTCCGGCGTCCTCCATGCCGAACCTTACGGTGCGCCGCCGCCGCTTGACCCCGGGCGCGGGCCTGCGCTGGTCGGACGGCACCAGCAGCGCACGCAGCCCGGCAAAGCTGTCGGAGCTCACCACGCCGAGCGCCACCAGCTCGGCGAGCGCCTCCTCGACCTGCGAGCGCAGCAGCCTGGTGCCGTCGACGAGCTCGTCGAAGAACGAGGCGCCGTGCCGGCCGATGTGGTCGGCGACCGCCTGCGCGCGCACGCCGAGTTGAACGTCCGGCGCCGTCGCCAGCGACGCCCACAGCGGCGCCGCACGCCGCGCCAGCAGCATGATCGGCGTAGTGCGCACCGGCGCGGCGCGGCGCTCACCGCCGCCGGTCCGGATGACACGCTGCTGCGGCCGCGCCCAGGCGATGCGGCCGGTCAGGCACTGGTCATCGAGCCAGGCCGGCTCGTAGCCGCCCAGCCGGGCTGTCAGGATCTCGGATTCCCAGGAGCCGGCCGGCGCCGCGAAGCCCTCGAGCTGCCCGACCACGGCCGGGACCGCGTCGGGCCCCTCCATGCGGGCATCCGCGGCGACGCGCTGCCAGCCCAGCAGGAAGCGCAGGAAATCGCGCGCCGCGACCGGCTCGATCTCGGCGCGCAGGCGCTTCACCGTGTAGCGGTGGATGCGGGCGAGCAGCCGGCGCTCGCACCATTCGTCGGCATTGATGCCGTGAGAAAACCGCCCGCGCAGCGCAAAGCCTTCCGCCTCGAGCGCAGCCAGCGCCGCCGCGATCTCCCTCGGCTCGAGGCCGAGCGCCGCCGCCAGCGCATGCTCGGTGACCGGCCCCAGGCCCTCGAGCCGGCCGCGCAGGATCTCCACCAAAGCGCTGTCGGGTGACGAGACCCGCTCGCCCCGGCCGGCCGGGGCCGCGATCGGCGGGTCGAGCGTGGCGGCCGGCCACAGCGCCAGGAAATCGCTCAGCCGCTCCGCCGCGACCCACAGCGTCGCCCGCGGCGTGGTGAGCCGCGTGGCGCGCCGGTCGCCCGCCAGCGCCGCCAGGTGCTCGCCGAAGCCCGGCTGCGCCTGCGCCTCCGCCACCGTGAGAAAGCCGAGCCAGACCAGCGCGTCGTGCAGCTCGTCGGCGTTGACCGCCTCGGGCCAGGCCTCGGCGCGCACCCGGGCGATGGCGTCGGGGTCGAGCCGGCCGAGCCCGGCCGCCTCCTCCGGCGCCAGCCAGCGCCGGGTCATCACCGCCTGGGTGCGCCGCTCCTCCAGCGGCGCGTCGTCGAGAAACGCATAGGGCCGCGCCGACAGCACCTCGTGGGCAAGCGGCGACGGCTCGGTGAGATCGCAGGCGACGATGCGGACCGCGCCCGCCTCGATGCGCGCGAGCAGGCGCTCCAGGCCCTCGACGTCCATCGCCTCGGTCAGGCAGTCGGCGATGGTCTGGCGCACCAGCGGGTGATCGGGGATTTCTCGCTCGCCGACCAGGTTCTCGGCGCACGCGAGCTGGTCCGGAAAGGTCGCGCCGATCAGGTCCTCGGCGTCCATACGGGCGAGCTGCGGCGGGACTTTTCGCCCGCCGCGGAACCGCGGCAGCGCCAGCGCCACGCCGGCGACCCAGCGCCAGCGGGTGATGAACATCGGCGCATCGAGCATCGCCTGGATCAGCACCTGGCGCACGCCCGATGACGGCAGGTAGCGCGCGACCTCGGCGAGCTCGAAGCTGTGCGCCGTGGTCAGCGACAGCACGATGTTGTCCTCGGTCGCGGCCGCCTGGAGCTCGAAGTTGAACTTGCGGCAGAAGCGCTTGCGCAGCGCCAGTCCCCAGGCGCGGTTGAGCCGGCTGCCGAACGGCGAATGGATGACGAGCTGCATGCCGCCCACCGCGTCGAAGAAGCGCTCGAGCACCACGGTGTCCTGGGTCGGCAGGCAGCCGAGCGCGGCGTGGGCGGCGGCGAGATACTCGACGAGCTGCAGCGCCGCCGGACCGGCGATGCCGACCTCGCGGTCGAGCCAGCGCAAGGCGTCCCTTTGGCCAGTCGGGCCGCGCAGCCGCGCCGCGATCTCGCCGCGCAGGCGCGCCACCGACGCCGAGAGCTCGTCGCTGCGGCCGGGCGCCTCGCCGAGCCAGAACGGCAAGGTCGGCGGCATGCCGCGGGCGTCCTCCACCCGCACGGTGCCGCGCTCGACCCGCATGATGCGGTAGGAGGCGTTGCCGAGCTGAAAGATGTCGCCCGCCATGCTCTCGACGGCAAAATCCTCGTGCACGCTGCCGATCACGTTGCTCTCCGGCTCGAGCAGCACCGCATAGTCGGCGTTGTCCGGGATGGCGCCGCCGGAGGTCAGCGCGGTCAGGCGGGCGCCGCGGCGGCCGCGCAGCACGCGGTTGACGGCGTCGTAGTGGATGAGCGCGCCACGGCGGCCGCGCCGGGTGGAAAAGCCGTCCGCCAGCATGGCGACCACGGCGGAAAAATCCGCGCGCGCAAGCTCGCGATAGGGCGCGGCCCGGCGCAGCAGCGCAAAGAGCTCGTCCTCGCTCCATTCGCGCGCCGCGACCTCGGCGACGATCTGCTGCGCCAGCACGTCGAGCGGCCGCTGCGGGATGGTGAGGCGATCGAGCTCGCCGCGGCGCACGCCGTCGAGCAGCGCGGCGCATTCGACCAGCTCGTCGCGCGACAGCGGAAACAGCCGGCCCTTGGGCGTGCCGTCGACGGCGTGCCCGGAGCGGCCGACCCGCTGCAGGAAGCTCGCGATCGAGCGCGGCGAGCCGAGCTGGCAGACGAGGTCGACATCGCCGATGTCGATGCCGAGCTCGAGGGACGCGGTCGCCACCAGGGCCTTGAGCTGGCCGCGCTTGAGCCGCTGCTCGGCGTCGAGCCGCGCCTCCTTGGCGAGGCTGCCGTGGTGCGCCGTCACCTGATCGGCGCCGATCCGGTCGGACAGCTGGCGGGTGACCCGCTCGGCGAGCCGGCGGGTGTTGACGAAGATGAGCGTGGTGCGGTGCGTCTCGATCAGCGCGGTCAGACGGCCGTAGATCTGCTCCCAGACCTCGTTCGACATCACGGCTTCGAGCGGCGAGTCGGGCACCTCCAGCGCCAGATCGCGGGCGCGGCGGTGGCCGGTGTCAATGATCGTGCACTCGGCTTGCGCCGGACCGGCGCCGACCAGGAAGTGCGCGACCGCCTCGATCGGCGTCTGCGTCGCCGACAGCCCGATGCGCAGCAGGCGGTCGCCGGCGAGCGCGCCGAGACGCTCGAGCGACAGCGCCAGATGGGTGCCGCGCTTGTTGGGCGCCACCGCGTGGATCTCGTCGACGATCACGGTCCGGGCGGTGGCGAGCATGCCGCGCCCGGACTCCGAGCCGAGCAGGATGTAGAGCGATTCCGGCGTGGTCACCAGGATGTGCGGCGGCCGCCGGCGCATGCGCTCGCGCTCCCCCGGCGGGGTATCTCCGGTGCGCACCCAGGTGCGGATGTCGACGTCGGGCAGCCCCCGCGCCCGCAGCTCGGCGCGGATGCCGGCGAGCGGCGCCTCGAGGTTGCGGCGGATGTCGTTCGACAGCGCCTTGAGCGGCGAGACATAGACGACCTGGGTCTCGTCCCGCAGCCCGCCGTCCAGCCCCTGCCGCACCAGGTCGTCGATCGCCGCCAGGAACGCCGCGAGCGTCTTGCCGGAGCCGGTCGGCGCCGCGATCAGCACGTGGCGCCCGGCCTTGATGGCCGGCCACGCCCGCTCCTGCGCGGCGGTCGGCCCGCGAAAGCTCGCGGCGAACCACGCGGCGACCGCCGGATGGAACAGGGACGTTGTGGTCATGCGATCAGAGTATCCGGGGCACCGGGCTTAGCAATGCGGTCGTGGTCAAGGTGGACGGCACGGCACTGGCCGGTATGCCCGGGAGATGGGCTCGTGCGCCGCAGAATCAACCCGGGGGCTCTCGCCACGGTCGCCTTGCAGGTCGAGTCGGCGGCGCCTTCAGCCAAACACCCTTGATGCGTATCCGGGATACGCATACATGGTGTCGACCTTCAGTTGGTTACGGGGTCGCCGCGATGGCCGCTCGCGAGCGCATCGACAGGTACCGAAAGACCGGCGGTGCGGCCGATCTGGTGCGCGTGGAGGTGCTCGTGCCGGAGCACGCCCGCCGGGACGTCATCGCATACGCGGCGCGCCTGCGATCGGCGCATCGCGACAGCAAGGCGCTTCGCGAGCTGTGCCGCCGCGCGCTGTCGATGTACGGCGCGCGCGTGCTGGACAACGTCGACCTCGAGCGGCTGCCCGACCTCAAATCGCAGGCCGCGGTCCTTGCCAGGGCCTTGATCGACCGTGGCGACGCACGAGCGTTCCACCTCGGCCGACAAATCCTGGCCCAGTTGGAGGCCTGAGCGATGGCGCTGACCGACCTGCAGCGACGGGTGATGAGGTGCCTCGCGCCTAACCGTTCGGCAACGAGCTACGTCGCCGGCGGTGTCGTGCTGAACCGCGATTGGCCGCGGCGCTCGGACGACATCGACATCTTCCAGGACACGGACGAGGACGTGGTCGCGGTCGCCAGGATCGATATTGGGGCGCTCGAGCAAGGCGGGTTCCACGTCACCACGGTCTTCGAGATCTATGGCTGCGTCGAGGCTGCCGTGGCGGCTGCGGGAAGCGAAACGCTTATTCAGTGGATGAGCGAAACGCGGCGGCGATTTTTCCCGCTGGTTGCGGACCCGGATTGGGGCGTGCGACTCCATCAAGCCGACCTGGCCGTCAACAAGGTGCTGGCGGCCTCGAGCCGCACCAAGGCTCGGGATTTTGCCGATCTGGCTGCGATCGCCACCTACATGTGCCCACTGGGTCCGCTGATCCTCGCGGCGGCCGGAAAGCCTCCGTTCTACTCTCCGCAACGCGGCATCGATGAAATCAGGCGACGCGGACTCTCGGTCGGCGACGAGGAATACCTGGCGGTCAAAGGAATGCCTGCGGACTGGACCCCAGCATTCATCCGGTCCGAGCTGGCGCGGCACCTGGATCTCGCCGAGCGCTACATCATGAACGCGCCGCTGGAGACCATCGGCGTTCTTGCGGTCAATCACGACGCAACGCCCATCGAGGTGTCGGCGAGCAGCGTTGGCGACGCGGTGCTGCGCAAGGCCACCGAAGAGCCCGAGGTGATGCCGATCCCGGTCGATACCGGGGTCGCGGACTGGCGTCGATCCGGG
>JBEKZK010000213.1:0-7058 GCA_049509935.1 Xanthobacteraceae bacterium
CCGAACGGTGCAGGTTACCCGAATTGCATGCCGTTGGGTAAGGACACGCGCCGGAGCGCCGCGCTCACCCGCGGCGGGCGATGAACACCCCTTCGCTGAGGCGGAAGCCGAGCTTGTCTGCGGTGCCTTCGGGAGCCAGGAACGCCCGCACCGCGGGCGTCACCTCGGTGAGCATCGCCCGCAGCAGCGCCTGCATGACCGCATCGTGGCGCCCCGCCCAGCTTGCGAACTCCATGTGCTTGGGCGTCTGCTCCTCGTGCACGATTGAGAACCCGTGCGCGCCGAGCGCGGCGCGCCATTCGGCCATCGGCCAGGCGCGCAGGTGGCTGGGGTCGCGCAGGCGCTCGAAGGCGTTGACGTAGTCGCCGATGCCGCCTTCGGGCACGACATTGTCGACCAGCGCCAGGGTGGCGCCGGGTTTGAGCACCCGCCGGGTCTCGTCGAGAAAGGTCGCGATGCTGTCGAAGTGGTGCGGTGCGATCCGGCAGGTGACGAGGTCGAAGCTCTCGTCCTCGAACGGCAGCGCCTCGGCCTTGGCGTAGGCAATGCGGATGTTGGCAAGCCCGCGCTTTACGATCTCGCCGCGCACCACGTCGAGCATTTCGTCGGTGACGTCGGTCGCCCACAGCCGCGCCACGTGCGGGGCGAACGCGTAAGCCGTGTGGCCGGCGCCGGTCGCGACATCGAGCACACGCCAGTCGGCGCGCGGTTGCGCCAGCTCGACCAGCCGCTCCAGGCTCTTGCCCTGCGCGTGCGGCTTGCTGGTGAGGTAGTGCTGCGCGGTCTTGCCGAACTGTTCCTGAACCAGCGTCTTGGACATGGTTGTTGCCTCCAGGGGGAGCTTGCGAAAATTCACTCGGCCGCGGCCGGCGCAGCGGATCCGCGCAACGGGCGTTCCTCCATGATGGCGAGCAGCGCCAGCCCTGCGCACAGCAGAAGGTCCGCGGTGGCGAACACCCAGCCGAACACCCCGCCGAAGTCGGTGCCGCGGCCGGCGGTGGCGGCGAGCGCCTCCACCGTCAGACCCTGGTGGCCGCCGCCGGCGCCGCCGAGCACGATGGCGCCGAACAGGGCCACGATCAGCGCGCCGCCGAGCTGGCGGAAGAAATTCATCGCCCCCGTCGCGGTGCCGAGCTGCCATGGCAGCACGGCATTCTGCACCGACACGGTGGTGATCGGAAATATGCTGCCGAGGCCGAGGCCGGCGATGCCGAGAAGCACGCACACCAGCGCGACCGGCAACCGCATCGGCGCGGCGGCGAGCAGCGCCAGCGCCACGATCGCCGCCGCGAGCCCGACCATGGGCATGCGCTTGTAGTGGCGCACATAGGTCATGGCGCGCCCGCTGAAGGTCGAGCCGACCACGGTGCCGCCCATCAGCGGGATCAGCGCCAGGCCGGATTCGCTGGCGGTCAACCCGCGCGCCACCTCGAAATAGAGCGGCACGAAGATCGCCAGGCCGATCATGGTGCCGAACACGCAGGTTACCGACGCGGTGCCGATGCCGACCACCGGGTTGAGCAGCAGGTTGAGCGGCAGGAACGGCTCGCGCGCCGTCATCAGGCGGATGACGAACAGCACCCAGAACGCCGCCGAGCCGCCGAGCAGGGAGAGGATCGCCGGCGAGGTCCAGGCATAGCGCTGGCCGCCCCAGGTCAGCGCCAGCAGCAGTGCCGTGGTGGCCAGCATCATCAGCAACGCGCCGCCGATATCGAGCCGGTGCGGCCGCTCGTGCCGCGGCAGGCGCTTGAGCACGCTGTTGGTCATCAGGAAGGCGGCGAGCCCGATCGGCAGGTTGATCCAGAAAATGAACGACCAGTGCAGGTGCTCGGCGAGCACACCGCCGAGCAGCGGGCCGCCGACGCTGGCCGCCGCGAACACCACGCCGATCAGTCCCTGGTAGCGCCCGCGCTCGAGCGGCGAGACGATGTCGCCGATGATGGTCTGCGCCAGCGACAGCAGCCCGCCACCGCCGAGGCCCTGCAGCGCGCGGGCGATGATCAGCACCGTCATCGTCGGAGCGAGCGCGCCGGCGACCGAGCCGATGAGGAAGATCACGATCGCCACCAGCAGCATGGCGCGGCGGCCGTGGATGTCGCTGAGCTTGCCGTAGAGGGGCGTGACCGCCGTCGAGGTGAGCAGATAGGCGCTCACCACCCAGGACAGGTTCTCGACGTCGGCGAGGTCGCGGCCGATGGTCGGCAGCGCCGTCGCCACGATGGTCTGGTCGAGCGCGCCGAGGAACATGGCGAGCAGGATGCCGAGCACGATGGTGCGGATCTCGGCGTGGGCCAGCCGCGGCCGTTCGAAAGGGGTGAGCGCAGAGGAGTCCATCGGTGAGCCGATCCCGGAGGTGCCCCGGCGATCCGGCGCATTGGAAACCGAACACATCGGCTTTCGCGGCCGATTTTTCAACGCCCGCTACGGCAGGCCAGCCATGAATCCCCATCGCAGCCCCGGCCATCTCGACGAAGGCGGGAGTTTCGTGCCATGCGTTGCGCCTCAGCGAGCCGCGCGCGGCCACGTCGCGCCCCCATCCGGAAGCCCGAGACGACGCATGAACGAGGTCCCCTCGCGGCAGCCGCAGCCCCCCGGTGACGTACCGGTCGGCTTCCGCCCGCTGAAGCTCGGCGGCACCGAGGAGTTCATCGGCATCGTCGGACCGCTTTACGGCAAGCGGGAGGGCACCGAGATGGCGCTGGGCTTCCGCGTCGAGCGGCGCCACTGCAACCCGATCGGCATCTGCCACGGCGGGATGCTGTCGACCTTCGCCGACATGACCATGGCGATCGGAGCGAACGTCTCCGCCCGGATCGGCCGCTTTCTGCCGACCGTCAACCTGGCGTCGGATTTCCTCGCTCCGGCGCCGCTCGGCTCATGGGTCGAAGGCCGCGGGCAGATTCTGCGCATCACCCGCAGCCTGGTCTTCACTCAATGCGTCGTGACCGCCGACGGCACGCCCGCCGTGCGGTCGAGCGCCATTCTGAAGCTCGGCCAGCCTTTCCCGGCGGATTTCGAGGCAGCACCGAACGCGACCGAATGAGCGGAACGATACTGGCGCGCCCAGGGGCGCGGAATCCGCCGCTCACGCCGCCCGGACGCCGGTGCCGATCGGGCACGCGACCCCGGTTCCGCCGAGCCCGCAATAGCCGGACGGGTTCTTCGCCAGGTACTGCTGGTGATAGTCCTCGGCGAAATAGAACGGCGGCGCGTCGACGATCTCGGTGGTGATCGGCCCCATACGACCGGCGGCCAGCGCCTTGCCGTAGGCCGCCTTGGAGGCTTCGGCGGCCGCCCGTTGCGCCGGGCTCGTCACATAGATGCCGGAGCGATACTGGGTGCCGACGTCGTTGCCCTGGCGCATGCCCTGGGTCGGATCGTGGTTTTCCCAAAATGTCTTGAGCAGCCGCTCATAGGACATCTTCGCCGGATCGTAGACCACCAGCACGACCTCGTTGTGGCCGGTCTGCCCGCTGCACACCTCCTCGTAGGTCGGGTTCGGGGTGAGCCCGCCCGCATAGCCGACGGCGGTGACGAAAACGCCGTCGCCCAGCTCCCAGAACTTGCGCTCGGCGCCCCAGAAGCAGCCCATGCCGAAGATCGCGGTCTCGAAGCCCTGGGGGTACGGACCCTTCAGCGGATGGTGATTGACGAAATGCGCCTGCGCGGTCCTGAGCGGCGTCGGCCGGCCCGGCAGCGCATCCGCGGCGTTCGGCATTTCCAATTTCTTCTTGAAGCCAAACATGTGCCGTCTCCCGTTGTCGATGCCGCCAATATAATGCTGCGGCGCCGCCACCGCACCCGCCGGGTCGCGGCGGCGCAGGCCGCCACCGGTGCGGCCGGATCACGAACACGCGAGCGCCGGCTCTTGTGCTCATGGCTACTTTCCGGCGCATGTCTGTGGCCCGGATGGAGCCATCAGGGTGTTACGCCCGTCTTCGACGGGCTATGGCGCGATCCCGGGGGCGGCCGTACCATACGCTAGGCCGTTCCCGCATTCCGCTTCGCTCCATAGCTCGCGAAGACCGGCGAAAACGCCCTGCCGCCGGGTGCGCTAATCGCGGGCGTACCCGATCAGCCGCTTCTTCTTGCGGCCCAGAAGCACCAGAAACGATCCCAGGATCCCCAGAACCAGCCAGGTCGGCTTGTCGAGGACGGCCTGAATGACCGGGTTCCACAGCCAGTCGGCCACCCGCTCGGCGGCCTGCTGCAGCCGTTCCAGGCTGTTGGGGCTCAGATTGTACCAGTCGTCGCGGAGCCGGGCGAAGAACAGGTCGTTGCCGGCGATCGTCTTCGTGCCGTCGCGCACCAGCGCGATGAACGCGACGGCGAGAATCCACAGCCCGATGAAACGCAGGGTGAACCGGATCATGACGGCGCAACTCATATCCGGATCGCGCCGCCCAGGCAACGCGGCGGCCGGGGTCTGTTCGGGAGCAATGCGCGGCCCGGGCCCAGCTCGGAGGGTCAGGTTGCGCCCGACGGACCGTGCGCGACCTAGACCGGACATACCCGGACATACCTCGTGCTATCGACAAGCACGCCGTGGCTCGCTTGTCAGCCGATTCGCGGCCGGTATAGTGCCGGCCACTGCGGCATCGGTTGAGTCGCCGCGGAGGGGTGGCCGAGCGGCTGAAGGCGCACGCTTGGAAAGCGTGTATACGGGAAACCGTATCGAGGGTTCGAATCCCTCTCCCTCCGCCAGCACGTCCTTGATTGTGCGCAACAATTTCTGGTAGAGGCGAAAGTTCATTTCCGGCCGTTAGCCCCCTCGTCGCGGCAGCAACCAAAGCAAGAGAGCGTCCGCGAGGCGGGGCTGCAAACGGAACTGGAGGAGCCAAGGCGGCGCAAACGGCTCTGCGAAAGCATGCTGCGGGCATCGACGCCTTGGCGGATGGCCCGCGGCGCGCGGCCTTTCCACTCAGTACCTCTCATCCTTGAACGACCTCATCCACGACTTCAATGACGCGTCGTCGGCATCGCCGGGGCAGACGAAACGCTGTTCAAAAACGACGCTCCGCCGCGACCGGTGCTGAACGAAGGGCAGCTCCCGCAAACGGTTTAGCAAGGACCAGAGTAATCCGGGCGGGCACGAGGCTACGGTCGAGGAGGCCCTCTGGCCCGAAGGCGCCAAGGGTCTTGGCGTTCCGCTTCTGTTGTTAAGGGCGCCCTCTCCCGTCGCCATTCAATTTTCTACAATTCTTGCAGAGCGGCTTGTTTGCTGTGCCCTCGACCCGATGTTGTGGCCATACCCTATTTCCCAAACGACAATTGGAACTGTTGTGATGAAAGGGTTCATTCTTGGAATTGAACGGCGGAACCATCGCAACCCCTAAATGATCAACGACCATTACGTGTAGTTCGTCGACGTGGCTTTCGAAGGAGACCACGCCACCCTCACCGATATTCCCGGAGACGAGCCGGAGGCCGACGACGGAGGGCGCGGGCCACACAGGAGTTGGCCGGATTTCTTCCCACCTGATGACAAGACGTTGTCCGTTCAACGAGCGGTAGGTGGTTGCCCCGCCCGCTGGTCACCCGCCGGCTGGTCACTTTTCGCCTTCTTCAGGAATGCTATGAGGTCTGCCCTGTCTTGGGGACTCGGCACGAGGTAATACATCTTGGTCCCGGGCACGAGAGCATCCGGATTGGTCAGCCATTTGTCGAGCGTATCCTCGTTCCAGACCACCCCGGCGCTCTTCAGTGCCGCTGAGTAGCGATAGTCCGCAACCGACCCGGCCCGACGCCCGAATACGTCTCGGTGTTTTGGTCCGACATCGTTGCTATCGAGTGAGTGACAGTCCATGCAGCCTTGATAGAGTTCCTCTCCGCGACCAGCGTCGCCTGCGGCCACCGACTGTCGCGAATTCGCCACGCCCAGCGCCATGATCAGCGCGACCAGCGTAGCTGTTCGCCCGAACCTGTTGACATGCGTTGGCGGCACATTGACGGCACGCCGTATGACAGTTTTCATCGGTGACCTCCAGCAGTTCGACCAAAGCCAGCCGCCGTCGCTCAGGACTGCACGTTCGGAACGTCGTGCGGACGCCTGTAAGGACTGGCCCAATGCGAGACTTATTCCCGGGCATGACCGGAAAGTTGGCAGGGACACGTAGCCGGCTGCGGCGATGCTCGATCAAGCCACGCGCAATGTCGCTCTGTGTGGCAGGACGTGGCGTTCCAGGCACTGTAGTCCGACCAAATGGAATGAAAGTCATGTTGGTGGGAATAACGACGGGGGTATCCCGGTTTCATCGAAAATGATTAGTCACGGAGGACGATCGCATGTTGAACAAAATGAAAGTCGGCCTCGTCGGCGTGATGATGATCGGGTCGAGCTCCGTCGCTCTGACCCAGGAGACGGTCACGAGCCACCTGCCACATGGAGGGTCGTGCGCCATAAGCACGGCGTGCCTGCCCTGGCAGGCACCGATCGGCCACCGCCAACCCGGGGCTGCTGATTTTCCCAGAGGCTTCAAGCCGGTGCCGACTGATCCAGCGCTGCAAGCCGTGGATAATGTCACAGACCGCACGTTGACAATCTGCCGCGGTTGCTAGAGCGCTGATGCCTCTCTGACGAGATGAGACACGCCGGAATCCGGACTTACCGATTCTCTGGCGTATTCCGGAAAAGCACGGCAAATTGCGCGAGATCGGCCGCGGCGACGTCGGAGACAGCCCAATAGGTCACGCCGCTTTCTGTCCAGGTGACAGCGCGAGCGCATTCGCCGGGTCGAGCTCACCATCGAGATAGGCGCCGACCAGCGGTTCATCTTCCTCAGTCACGGGCATCATCGTTGTCCTGTGTAATCAGTGCCATCAGACGGCGGCGTGCTTGGGCCAATCGCGACATGACCGTCCCGATCGGCACCCCGGTCACGCGGGCGATCTCACGATAGTCGAACCCCTGGAACTCGCGCGGCACCAGCGTCTCGCGGAGCCCTGTCGGCAGCGCGGCGATCGCGGTTTGCACCTGCGCGGCGCTGGCCTTGGGCGGAGGACATGTCGGCAAGACCGTCCGGTCTGCCGATTTATTCCCACCTTGCCGGGTCGGCGAG
>JBEKZK010000214.1:0-7022 GCA_049509935.1 Xanthobacteraceae bacterium
AGGACGAACAGCCCTTCGGCATCAGTGACCGCGTTAAGCCGATCGTAGTCGGCCGGCAGCCCGAACAGGTCGACCGCGATGACCGCCTTGGGGGTGAGCCCGAGGTGACGCGCGGTGGCGATGCCGCGCTCGACGCTCAGCGGATCGATGTTGAAGGTCGCGGCGTCGACATCGACGAAGACCGGGGTTGCGCCGACCAGCGCCACCACCTCGGCGGTCGCCGCGAAGGTGAAGGACGGGCAGATCACCGCGTCGCCGCGACCGACCCCCTTGGCGAGCAGCACCAGGAGCAGCGCGTCGGTGCCGCTGGCGGCGCCGATCACGTGGCCGGCACCGCAGAACGCCGAAAGATCCTGCTCGAGCGCGCGCACCTCGGGCCCGAGGATGAACTGGCAATGGTCGAGCACCCGGGCGACGGCGGTGTCGATCCGGCTGCCGAGGCGGCGGCGCTGGGCGGCGACATCGACGAAGGGAATGGGATCATCGAGGCGGGCGCGCTGGTTCATCGGGACTCCAGTGAGCGGGCGAAAAACAACTACCCGACCACCCGGCGCGGGCCCTTGCGCGGCGCCAGGGTCTCGACCTCGGGGCGCCCCTTGAGGCAGCGCATGGCGATCTCCAGGCTCGCCACCGCCTCCTCGCCGGTCACGGCGGGTCGCTTGCCGTCGCGGATCGCCTCGACGAAGGCGAGAAGCTCGGCGCGCAGCGGCTCGGCGTGGCCGACCGACAGGTGGCGCATCGAATAGCTGCCGTCGGGCTGGAAGCCGAAGCACTCGGTCACCTGGCGGGTGAGCAGGTCGCCGATCAGGTATTTACGGCGGGTGGCGATGTGCACGGTCCGCGCCTTGAACGGCGTGAGCCAATTGGTGTTGATGTGGGCGAGCACGCCGGAGGCGGTGCGGAACTGCAGCAACGCGATGTCCTCGCGCTCGGCGACCGCGCTGGAGAGCTGCGGCTGCACCTCGACGATGTCGGAATCGGTGAACCAGCGGATGAGATCGATGTCGTGCACCGCGAGGTCGATGACGACGCCGACATTCGACATGCGCGGCGGGAACGGGCCGACGCGGGTGATGGCGATCGACAGGATGTCCTCGGAGCGGATCGCGTCCTTGATCGCCTGCACGGCGGGATTGAAGCGCTCGACGTGACCGACCATCAGGGTGACGCCGGCGCGGCGCGCCGCCACCACGATGTCGTGGCCTTCCTCGGCGGTCGAAGCGATCGGCTTCTCCACCAGCACGTGAATGCCGCGCGCGACGCAGGCGAGCGCGATCGGATGATGGAGATGGGTCGGCGCCGCGATGGTGATCGCGTCGATGCCGCGCTCGATCAACGCGTCGACGTCGGTGACCGCCGTACAGCCGAGCGCGTTCGCCACGAACGCCGCCTGCTGATGGTCCGGGTCGGCGACGCCGACGAAGTGCACGCCCGGGAGATCGTTGAGCACGCGCGCATGGTTGCTGCCCATGACGCCGACACCGACAACCCCCACCCGCAGCAACGCGTGCTCACGCTCTCTCGCGGCTCGTACCATGCCAGCCAGTTCCCCGCCTTGCGACGCCAGCTCTGGAGCCAGTCCTGCGTGCCCGAACAGGCTCCAGTTTTCACTGGCGCATGTTCCCTCGGCGAACCGGTATCTGTCCGAATCACGTCCGGAACAGGCGTTCGCCGGGACATGCGCTAGCCCCACGGTGGTCTAGCACGCATCCCGCGCACTGGCGACCCCGGCTGGGGACAGCCTGGAAACACGAATTGATTCGATACGTTACAAAGGACAGTGGTCAGACTGGCAAGGCTCGTCGCGGTACTATTATACGGTTCGCGGTCCCCTTCGACTGACGTCGGTCGGCGGTAGGGACCATAGATTTTCGTAATGATATATTGACCGTCCGCACGAAATTGTTGCATTCCCGTAGGGAAGTTGCGGGGCGGGGTTGGGGATGGCCGACTTGCTGGGGCCGGGGCTCGCCGGTGAGCCCTCCGAGCAAACTGCGTTCGGCTCGTGCCTTGTTCGCTCGGCCTGCGGATTCCTGGCCCGTATGGGATGCGCCATGGCCGCGGTACTCGGCCTCTGGCTTGCCGGGTCGGGAGCGGACGACCGGTCGGTCGTCACGTTGGGCAGACGATGGCGGGCTGGGCTCATGAAATTTTCGCTACGGCAGCTGGCGGCAGTCTTGTTCGCGTGTATGGCCACCGCTTTCCCGGCCGCGGCGCAGACTGTCGTCACTTTGTACAACCAGTACAACGCGCCGCAGTACGTGGCCGTTGATGCCAATAGGACGGTCTTTGTTACCGACACTAACAGCTCGCTCTCTGCCCTGGGCCTGGCGAACGGCGTCTATGCGGCGACGCCCACGCCGTACGACACGAATTTTGCCACTCTGTTCGTCAGCCCTACAGGCGTGGCCGTCGGCCCGGACGGTCACATCCTCTCCGTCAGCATGGTTTCGTCTGTCCCTGACACCTTTTTTCTTTGGGTGTTCCGTCCGCCCGATTATGCCGAAATCGCGGACGGGAGCTTGCCGGCCAGCGGCGGCTCCGTGCAAGGCGTTGCGACCGATTCCCAAGGCAATATGTGGGTCGGCGATACCAACGGGTCATTGATCAAGATATTTGCGCCGGACTACCAAGCGGCCACTAGTTTCGAGACCGTCCAAAGTGGTACGCACCACGCGTTCGGCGTTGCCTTCGACAGCCACGACAACCTCTTCGTGGCGGACCAGCTATCCGGCTCGGGCCAGATCCTGGAATTTACGGCGGCCAGCGGCTACGCGACGGTCAACACAATCACCATCGGCAACCTGCGGCAGCCCGTCGGCGTGGCGGTCGATACGCGCGGCAATCTCTACGTCACCGATAGCGCTGCCAATACGTTGACCGAATTCGCGGCCCCCGACTATACGAATGCGCAGGTGATCGTCAGCACCGGTTTAAGCGGGCCCATGGGCGTGGCGGTCGATGCCGGCGACAATATTTTCGTCGTCGATACCGGGCATAATGCGCTGAAGGAGATTCTGGCGCAGCCGGCCGTGACCGCGCTCGCCGCGACGGCTGGGCCGCTCGCCGGCGGCAATTTGGTGACGATCACCGGCGTGCATCTGACCGGCGTCAGCGCGGTCTCCTTCGGCGGCACCGCCGCCACGAGTTTCACGGCGGTCAGCGACACGCAGGTGACGGTGACCGCCCCGGCCGGCAGCCCCGGCACGGTCGATGTCCGCGTCACGACGCCGAACGGCACGAGCATCGTCGCCCCGGCGGATCGCTATACCTATACGGTCGCGCCGACGGTGAGCCGCATCAGCCCTGCCAGCGGCGCGACCACGGGCGGCTATGTCGTGACGATCACGGGGACGAACCTGGCCGGTACCACCGCGGTGTCCTTCGGCGGCACAGCGGCAGCTGGCTTCTCCGTCCTCGGCGCGACGCTGATCAGCGCGGCAGTGCCGCCCGGCACCGCGGGCACGGTCGATGTCATGGTGACGACGCCGGGCGGCACCAGCGCGGCAATCGCCGCGGATCAGTTCACCTACGTGGCGCCGCCCATGGTGATCGCCGGGGTCTCTCCGAACAGCGGCCCAACGTCCGGCGGAACGACCGTGACGATCACGGGGACAAACTTCTCCGCTGCGACGGCGGTCTCGTTCGGCGGAATCGCGGCCGCGTCGTTCACCGTGGTGAGCGCAACCGCCATCACGGCGACGTCGCCGCCAGGGAGCTCTGGCGCGGTGGACGTGACCGTCACGACCGCGGGCGGGACCAGCGCCACGAGCGTGGCCGACGGCTTCACGTACGTGTCGCCGCCCGCCGTCACCGGGATCGCGCCCGCGCGCGGGCCGACAGCCGGCGGCACCAGCATCACCATCACGGGCACGAATTTCAGCAACGCAACGGCGGTGAAGTTCGGCGGCACCAATGCCGTCCTGTTCAACGTCGCCAGCGCGACCTCGATCACCGCCATCTCGCCGGCCGGCACTGGCATCCTCGACGTGACGGTCACGACCTTGGCTGGCACCAGCACCACCGGCACGGCCGATCAGTTCACCTACGTGGCCGTGCCGACCGTGACCGGCGTCAGCCCCTCCAGCGGATCAGGCGCGGGCGGCACGAGGGTGACCATCACCGGAACCAACTTCACGGTTGGGGCCGCTGTGACGTTTGGTGGCGCCGCGGCGAGCGGCGTCACGGTGACGAGCGCGAGCACGATCGTTGTGACCACGCCGGCGCATGCGGCCGGCGCGGTGGATGTCGCCGTGACGACGCCCAGCGGCACCGGCGTCGCTGCCGGTGCCTACACCTACCTGACGACGATGAGCCGCGCCTGGGTGTCCGCGCTCGGCAACGACGGGAACCCGTGCACCCGCGCCCTGCCGTGCCTGACGTTCGCCGGCGCCTATGCGCAGACCGCGCCGGGCGGCGAGATCGACGTGCTCGATCCAGGCGAGTTCGGGCCGCTGACGGTCACGAAGGCCATCACCATCGACGGCCGCGGAGTGGTGGCGGCGATCTCCTTTGCGGGCGGCACGGCGCTGAACATCGCGGCCGGCGCAAGCGACGAGGTGATTCTCCGCAACCTTACGCTCAACGGCGGCGGCTCGGGCGTTGCCGGCATCACCTTCACGACGGGCGCCTGGCTCACGCTGAGCAATGTCACGGTGATGAATTCCGGGCCCGGCGGGCCGGGGCTGCAATTTCTGCCGAGCGCCGCCAGTCAACTGGTCGTACAGGACGCCCGCTTCCTCAACAACGGCGGCGGGATTCTGATCGCGCCGGGGAGCGGCGGCAGCGCCAAGGTCTCGCTCCTGCGGACGCGCCTCGATGGCAGCAGTGGTTATGGGCTCAGAGCCGACAGCACGACAACGGGATCCGGATCGGTGAACGTCGAGTTCGCAATGAGCGAGGCAGCCCACAACGCCGGCAACGGCATCGAGGCGGTCGCCGGCGCCGCCTCCGTGACAGTGGTGATCAAGCGCTCGTCGCTCCTCCACAACGGCGCGAACGGACTTCAGTCGACCGGCACCAACAGTTTTGTCCTGGCGGACGCCTCGACGATCGTCGGCAACAGCGCCGCGGCCGCCTCCGTCGAGGGCGGGGGCACCTACACGTACCAGACCAACGCGGTGGCAGGGAATCTGACGAGCAACGGCGCGTTCACCGCCACGCTCCCTGCGCAGTAATAGCCAACCCCAACGGGACGGGTTCCCGTTGGTGACCTGCATCCAATATCACTTCAAGCGTCGCGTCGGGGTCCTACTTCCTGGCGCAGATCAGGACCGTGGGCGGCGCCGGCTTGTCGCCCCCGGTGCACTCGATCTTGCGGTCCGACGTCGAGGTCGCCAACGTGTTGGCGTCGCAAAAACCCGCGATCGCGATCTCGTCGGAGGCGCAGCCATCGGCGCAGCCGCCGGACCCGCAATCGACCCGCCGGATCGAGGGGCTGACGCCGGCCTCGCCCTTGACACCCTGCGGACCGGGCGGACCGGCAGCGCCGGCCGGACCCTGCGGGCCCCCGATGCCCTGGGGGCCTTGTGGCCCCGGCTCGCCGCGTGGCCCCGCCGGCCCGGGATCGCCCTTCGGACCGACAACGCCTGGCGCCCCCGCTTCCCCGCGCGGTCCGGGCGGACCAGCGTCACCCTTGGCGCCGGCCGGGCCGACCGCGCCTTGCGGCCCCTGCGGCCCCACCTGGCCCTGCTGGCCTTGCGGCCCCTGCGGACCTTCCGGCCCCTTTCCGCACCCAGCAAGCATAAGCGCGGCCGCGACAGCCGCGAGCAGACCCAACCGTAACATGATGATCCCTCCCCCGAACTCGGTCGCAAATCTGCGCATTTACCGCGTCAACGGTCAAGTACGCGGGGCCGGCGCTCACAGGCGTTGCTCACAGGCATCGCCGTCATCCGATGGCGGGGCCCGGGCGAGCGTCGATCCACGGGCAGAGTTCGAAGCTGCCGCGGGCGATCGAGGCAGGGTAGCGACGAACCGTTGACAGAGGCGGCCCTACCTCCTGGCGCAGATCAGGGCCGTGGGTGCCAGCGGCTTGTCGGCCCCGACGCATTCGATCATGCGATCGGACGTCGAGGTCGGCGCTGTGCCGGTGGCGCAGAAGCCCACGATCGCGATCTCGTCGGCGGTGCAGCCATCGGCGCAACCACCATTGGCGCAATCGACCCGCCGAATGGTCGTCCCCGCCGGTCCCGGCTCTCCCCGGTCGCCCTTCGGACCCGGCTCGCTCTTCGGACCAGGCGGGCCCGCCGGGCCGGCGTCACCCTTCGCGCCCGGAGGGCCGGCCGGACCCGTATCACCCTTCGCGCCAGGGGGGCCTGCCGCCCCGGCATCACCCTTCGGACCGGGAGGGCCGGCTGGACCTGTTTCACCCTTTGCACCGGGAGGACCGGCCGGACCGGCATCACCCTTGGGGCCTGGGGAGCCGGCCACACCGGTATCACCCTTCGGACCCGGAGGACCGGCCGCACCCGTGTCCCCCTTCGGACCGGAAGCACCCGCCGCGCCGGCTTCACCAATCGGGCCCGGAGGGCCGGCCGGACCGGCATCACCTTTGGGACCAGCGGCGCCCGCCCGCCCCGCCTCGCCGCTCGGTCCGCGCTGGCCGGGCTCGCCCTTGGCGCCGGCCGGCCCGACCGGACCCTGCGGCCCCGCCTGGCCCTGCGGTCCTGGAGCACCCGCGGGGCCTTCGGGCCCTTTGCCGCAGGCAGCAAGCAAAAGCGCGGCCGCGACGGCCGCGAGCAGACCGTACCGATACATGTCGTTTCCTCCCCCGGAACTCAATTGCAAGTCTGCCCCTCCGTCGCATGTGCGGTCAACTGGGTCTCATGCGCATCCCGGACAAATCCGGCGATTGCCGCGGCATCGCGGGTCGTGGCGCCGGCAAAGAATCGACACCATTCCCTGCGACTTTCCCTTGGGGGCGCGCGCGGTCACGGCCGCGGACGGGTGCGAAACTGCGGGGCAGGCATCGTTCGCGCCTGCCGGCCGCCGGGGGACGAAAACGTGCAGCGTGCCGGCCG
>JBEKZK010000215.1:0-13331 GCA_049509935.1 Xanthobacteraceae bacterium
CATGCTGCCGAGGTCGGAATGCTGGCCCCATATCCGGGCGAAATAGCCGTCGAGGAAGTCGGTGACCGCGGCGCTGATGAAGATCGCCAGCGCCACCCAGCGCAGCCACAGGCCGCCGTCGCGAATGTCCGCCCAATACAGGCAGGCGACGACGGCCGGCACCGCGACGATCCGCGCGTAGGTCAGGATGTTCGGCACCGAGAACGGGCGCGCCGGGGATCGCGGGCTGAGGGCGGTCATCGGCTCAGCCAATACCCCGTCGGCATCGGCGTCAACCCGCGCCTCCGCCGAAGGCGTCGCGGCAGGCTTCGCTGACGTTGCGGTGGTTGACCTGGTCGTCACCTCGGGGCCTCGTGAAAGAAATCGTAGACCTTGCGGGCGGTCTCCGCATTGATGCCGGCAACGTGCTCGAGATCGGCCATCGAGGCGCGTTCGATTGCACGCAGCGTGCCAAAGTGCCGCAACAGAGCGCGTTTGCGGGCGGGACCGATCCCCGGGATTTCCTGCAACCCGGCCTCGCGGATGTCGCGCTTGCGCTTCTGGCGATGCGACCCGATGGCGAAGCGATGCGCCTCGTCGCGCAGCCGCTCGACGAAGTACAGCACCGGGTCGCGCGGCTTGAGCATGAACGGCGTCCGGCCCGGCACGAAGAACGTCTCGCGTCCGGCGTCGCGGTCGGGGCCCTTGGCGATCGCGACCAGCGGCACGTCGGTCACGCCGAGCGCGGCGAGCGTGTCACGGGCGGCGTTGAGCTGACCGAGCCCGCCGTCGATCAGCACCAGGTCGGGCCACGGCGACTCGGGCGCGTCGTCCTCCGCCAGGTCCGTCCCTGCGACGTCCGTGCCCGCGAGCTCCGTCCCCGCGAGGTCCGTCCCCGCCAGGTCCGTGCCCGCCAGGTCCGTGCGCGTAAGGTCCGTGCCCGTAAGGTCCGTGCCCGTAAGGTCCGTACCGCCCGCAGCCTGCGGTGGCTCCGCGGACGCGGCGAGCCGAGGGTCTTCCACGACCGCGGCGGTCGCGACGGCTGCCGGCGGTTCCGCCGTGGGCGTCTGCGCCTCGCCGAAGCCTGCAGCCGCGGGGCCGTCCGCGGCGACCGCCTCGGCCGGTGCGCTGCCGGCGCCGCCGTCACCGCGGGGCGCCTCGTTCAGCAAGCGCCGGAATCGTCGCGTCAGCATCTCGCGCATCATCGCATAGTCGTCGCCCGGCGTGAGATCCGTCGAGCGGATGTTGAACTTGCGGTACTGGTTCTTGCGGAACCCTTCGGGTCCCGCGACCACCATGGCACCGACCGCGTTGCTGCCCTGGATGTGGCTGTTGTCGAACACCTCGATACGGCGCGGCGGGCCGCCGAGCCCGAACGTCGCGGCGAGCGCCACCAGCAGGCGGTGCTGCGACGACGTCTCGGCGAGCTTGCGGCCGAGCGCCTCGCGGGCGTTGGCCAGCGCATGGTCGACGAGGTCCTTCTTCTCGCCGCGCTGCGGCACCAGCACCTCGACCTTGTAGCCGCTCTTGACGGTCAGCGCCTCGGCGATCAGCGCGCGCTCGTCGATGTCGTGGGAGACGAGCACGAGCCGCGGGCACGGCTTGTCGTCGTAGAACTGGCCGATGAACGCGCCGAGCACGGCTTCCGCCGGCAGCGAACGATCGGCGCGGGGGAAATACGCGCGGTTGCCCCAGTTCTGGCCGGTGCGAAAGAAGAACACCTGGACGCAGGTGAAGCCGCCGTCCTGATGTGCCGCGAACACGTCGGCCTCCTCGACGCCGCGCGGGTTGATGCCCTGATGAGCCTGCACCGCCGAGAGCGCGGCGAGGCGGTCGCGATAGACCGCGGCACGCTCGAAGTCGAGGACGTTCGCCGCCTTCTCCATCTCGGCGGCGAGCTCCTCCTTCACCTGCCGGCTCTTGCCGGACAGGAACGCGGTCGCCTCCTGCACCAGCTCGGCGTAGTCGGCGACCGCGATCTCGCCGGTGCACGGCGCCGAGCAGCGCTTGATCTGATGGAGCAGGCACGGCCGCGTACGGCTTTCGTAAACGGCATCGGAGCACGAGCGGATCAGGAACGCGCGCTCGAGCGCCGTGATCGTGCGGTGGACCGCCATGGCGGACGCGAACGGCCCGAAATACCGTCCGGGGCGATTGCGGGCCCCGCGATGCTTGGCGATCTGCGGCGCCGGGTGGTCGCCGGTGATCAGGATGTAGGGAAACGACTTGTCGTCGCGCAGCAGCACGTTGAAGCGCGGCCGCAGGCGCTTGATCAGGTTGGCTTCGAGCAGCAGCGCCTCGGTTTCGGTCGCCGTCGACACGAACTCGATCGACGCGGTGGCGGCGATCATACGGGCGATGCGCATGGTATGACCGCCGGCGCGCTGGTAGGCGAGGATGCGCTTGCGGATGTTCTTGGCCTTGCCGACGTAGAGCACCTCGCCGCGCGCATCCATCATGCGATAGACGCCGGGAGCCGGCGGCGCGATCCTGGCGTAGCGCGCGATCGCTGCCGGGCCGTCGGCGATCGGCGGCGGCGCCGAGGTCTCGTCGTCGAGCGCCGGCAGGCTCGGCTCGTCGTCCGCGGGATCGATGTCGAGATCGAGATCCGGCTCCAGGTTCTTCTTGTCGTCGGGCATGCCCAGAAGGTAGGGCGTCGCGGCGATTCCGGCCAGTCGCCTGTCGCGACGACGGCCGATCATGTGTCGGTCCGCGCGGTGCTGCCGCGTGATCCGGCGTCGGCGCGCTCGTTAGCGAACCATTAAGCCCGATCGACAGTATTACGAGCCGCTGTTCACAATCGATTAACCTTTTACTGCGGGAATGACAGTAATCACGAAAAAGGCGGTGTGACGCCGCCGCAGCGCGCCGAGCGGCGGCACCGGGAGCGGGACCTTACGGAAGCGATCATGACGCCGGCCGCCGGTGGCGGCGATCGGTGGACTATGGCGGTGCACGAGTGCAGACGCGTTGGTGCCCGCCGTCTTGTGGAGAGTGGTATGATCAAGAGCTTCACGGGCGCCACCCTGATGGCGCTGGCGCTGGTCGCGGCACCGGCGCGGGCGGCCGATGTCCCGGTCAGCCCGGCGCCGGCCTACGTGAACGCGACGCCGTTCGGCGCCTACAGCTGGAGCGGCGCCTATGTGGGTTTCAATCTCGGCTACCA
Source organism: Xanthobacteraceae bacterium (assembly GCA_049509935.1). Taxonomy (GTDB): domain Bacteria; phylum Pseudomonadota; class Alphaproteobacteria; order Rhizobiales; family Xanthobacteraceae; genus AP-16. The sequence goes on from JBEKZK010000215.1 coordinate 3,146, forward strand.
GTGGGGCAGTGTCAGCAATTCGCGGTTCGACCCATCGGGGTTCAACGGCGGCCTCCAGGGCGGGTACAACTGGCAGACCGGGCAGTTCGTGATCGGCGGCGAGACCGACTTGCAGCTGTCGAGCGCCGACGACATGTTCGCGGCCTACAAATTCTCCAATCCGTGGTTCGGCACGACACGCCTGCGCGCCGGCATCGCGATGAACAACATTCTGCTCTACGCCACCGCCGGCCTCGCCTACGGCACCGGCAAGGTCGACTTCGGAGCGCTCACGGAAACCAACACGCAGGTGGGCTGGACCGCGGGCGCCGGGGTGGAGGTGGGATTTACGCAGCACTGGTCGGCCAAGGCGGAATTCCTCTACGTCGACCTGTCCGACCACAGCTATGTGCTCACCGGTACGACGAATGGGCTGGCGTCAGCCGTCGTGCGCCTCGGGGTGAACTACAGATTCTAGCCGGTGATGACGAGGTTCACGGCCTTGGGGCCCTTGCCCTTCTTGTCCGGCTCGACATCGAAGTTGATGCGCTGACCCTCGGTCAGCAGCTTGAGGCCGGCACGCTCGACTGCCGTGATATGCACGAACACGTCGCGGCCACCGTCGTCCGGCTTGATGAAACCGTAGCCGCGCTCACCGTTGAAGAACTTGACCGTACCGGTCATCGCCATCGGGAAGCTCCTATCCCCGCTGTTGCCCCCGCCGCCGGCCCCCACGGCGCGGCGGCTTGGCCGGACGTCGCACACGGGGAAAACCATCGGCCCATCTGGCCGCTGTCACCTCCGCCGCCCCCCGCGAGGGAGACGGAACGTCAAAGCCCGCACCCACAGGAAGTAAACTAACGCCAACGCCCTGGAAAGAGGAAGCGCCACAAATTGGTCATTTTTCGCCGCGCAGCCAGTCCAGGCGGAACGCCCCGCGAAGGTCGTCGGCAAGCGCTGCTGCGAGCCCCGGTAGCAGCGTCGCGAGCTCGGCTTCCAGCGCCCACGGCGGGTTGACGACGATCAGGCCGGTGCCGCTCAGCCGATCTGGTCCGCTGGGCGCAACCGAGACTTCGGCGCGCAGGATGCGGGCGATGCCCAGCGCCGCGATGCGACGGGCGAAGCCGTCCGTCTCGACCACGTTCTTGATCGGATACCACATCAGATAAATGCCGGTCGGCCACTTGCGATGCGCCCGCCGGAGGCCGTCGGCGAGTCGGCCGAATTCGCCGGGCGCCTCGAACGGCGGGTCGATCAGCACGGCGCCGCGGCGTTCCTTTGGCGGCACGTAGGCGCCGAGCGCGGTCCAGCCGTCGATCGTCACGACCTTCACGCGCCGATCGCCGCGCATGTGTCCGGCGAGCTCGGCTACGGTGTCGGGCTGAAGCTCGCAGGCCACCAGTCGATCCTGCGGCCGCAGCCACGCCCGCACCAGCGCCGGAGAGCCCGGATACGCGACCAGATGTCGGTCGGGGTTCATGTCGGCGACGACACCGATGTAAGGCGCCAGCAGGTCGGACATCGCAGCGGCCAACTCGGCAGCGAGCAGCCGTTCGATACCGCGATGCCATTCGCCGGTGCGGCTCGCCTCGGGCCCGGTCAGCCTGGTGATGCCGGGCCCCGCATGGGTATCGATGATGCGGAACGCGCCGGGCTTGGCCCGCAGGTGCGCAACCACCCGCGCCAGCACGGCGTGCTTGACGACCTCGGCGAAATTGCCGGCGTGGAATCCGTGGCGGTAGTTCATCTCATCGGCGTCGAGGCGTCGGGGCGCGTTCAGCAAACCTTCCGGCACGCGGGACGCCGCACATTCGAGTGGCCGGCTTCCGGTCGCACGCTTCCGGTCCGCACGCTTCCGGTTCGCATGCTTCCGGTTCGCACCTGGGCCGCCACCACGATACGCGTCGCCGCGTCATCCCGCACCTGCTTCGGCCGGCGCGACCGGACCGCCTGACGGAGGAGCCGACGCGCCGCACGGCCGGCGCGTCGGAGCGGCCGTCACCGGCCCCGTCACCTGCCGGTCACCGGCCGGTCACCGGTTCTTGGCGCCGGTGTCGGCGGAGCTTTGCCTGATCCGCACCGGCGGCATCACCACCTGCTCGCGCCGGCAGGCCCGGCTGTCGACCTCGGCGCAGTCGCGGAACTTCAGGTCCTTGCTCAGACACACCCGCACCTCGCGCACCCGCTGCTCGTCGCAGCTGACCGCGACGGCGCCTCGCGTCATGCCGGGATTGGTCCTGACGAACGCGTCCTCGATCTCACCCGGCGCCACCGTCAAGGTGGATTTGAGATCGATGTACTCGACCGGGATTTTCACCACGGCGCGGGCCTTGCGGACCGTGTCGAAATAGGTGCGCGCCGACACGCCGGAGCAGGTGCCGTGACGGTCCCAGCCGCGGAAGATCAGATTTGGCGCCGGCATCAGGTCGAGCATGGACGAGACGATGCTGCGGTCGAGACGGGGCGCCGGCACCTGGCAGAATTCGGGGAAGCCCTGCTCGTATTGCGGCCACAGACCCTGGACTACGAAAGCGTGGGCGCGGTCCTGGCATTCGGGCTGCTGCTGTGCGCGCTCGCCGATGGCGTCGCAGTACGATGGCGACCACGACAGCGACAGGACGTAGAAATCGAACTTGCCGGGCTCGTTCTGGCGAGCGTCCTGCGCCGCGGCGGGCCCGGCCGGGGCCGCGCACAGCATGAGCACCGCCAGCGTCGGGGCGGCGAAGCGCCGAGGCAATGGTCGCCCGCGGATTGAACGCCCAAGAATCGGCGCCCTTCGGGACGGAGCGAAACAGATCGAGGCACTGCGGATGGCGGACCGGATCATGACAAACCCCCTGGCCGGACGTTGCACCGGAGGGGAGATTACTCGATCGCCCAGAACAAATCAAGAACGAAATAGAACAAACAGTGAAATTTTCGCGCCGCCGCTTCACGGCCGCGCCATCACGCACCCCGGATTGTACGCCCAGTTGCGGTCGGTGCCGACCACGCACCATTCGACGCCCCAGCCGGCGCCGACCATGCCGGTGGCTTCGCCGATCGAGTAGTGCAGCGGCCGCCGGGCGCCGTCCGACGTGAGCACGACGCCGCTGCAGAAGCGGCGCGGAATGGTATTGGCCGCCCAGGGCCGGAATGCCGTCTCGCGCACCTTCTCGAACTGCACAATCGTGAGGTCGGAGTTCCAGAAGCGCCCCTCCTTGGTGCCGAACCGCTGCTGGATCCTGCTCAGCGCCTCGGGCTCGTCGCAGGGCGGCAGCACCCCGTCGTAGCGCGGGCCGGACAGCCAGAAGTTCAGCTCCAGCAGGTTCGCGGCGCCGGTCGGCGCGACCGCGGCCGCCAGCAGCACGCCGGCCCACGCAACCACCGCAACCCGGATGCGACCCATGACGACAAACCCCCACCAAGATGCTGGACCGTGCCGCGACCGGTCACGGGGGTCAAGGGGCGACGGGGATGACAGTTTGCGATTCCGGCCCGCCGTGACCGGCGAGCCACGATGGCTCTCACGGCTTCGTGACCCCTCCGCTCGAAACCCCGCGACGCTCGGCCCGGTAGCTGGCGCCAGGACGCGGCGGCGCGCATCGGCGCGGCGGCATGACCTGCCGGCGTGCAGCGCACCGTCGCGCCGTTCACCGATCCCGCCTCGGGGATCGCTTCAGGGAGACCAGCCATGCGCCTGACCGCCATTGCCGCCGCGATGCTCGTCACCGCCGCCTCCGCCACCACCGCCGCAGCCCAGATGATGCACGCCACGCTCTACGAACGGCTCGGCGGCACCCCGGCGATCACGGCCGTTGTCGATGACTTCATCGCCAACGTCGCGGCCGACCGGCGGATCAACACGTTCTTCGCGCACACCGACATCGGCCGCCTGAAATTCCTGCTGGTCCAGAGGACCGCCCATGCGGGTCTCGGGATCCGCGGCCGGCACTTCAACGCCCTGGTCCAGGATCTGGGCAGGTCGCTGAACAAGCTCAAGGTGCCGGCCCGCGAGCAGAAGGAGCTGGTCGCCATCCTGGCGCCGATGAAGCCGGATATCGTGACCCGTCGATGACGGCGGCACGCGGGCCCAGAGCGTGTGAGGAAATCGATTGACCACAAATGCCTTCGACGTGCACGCGCCGCACAGGCGGTCTTGGCATCCCGGGCACACCGTCCGGGATGTGCTGCCGCTCAGGCCGCGGACAGGTCGACGTGGCGCCCGAGCATCTGCTCGACCGCGTCGAGGGTGTCGGTCACGGTGCGATACTCGACGATCCTGTCGTCGCGGAAGCGCATGAAGGTGGCGAACCGGTAGCTGATGATCCGCCCGGTGCTGCGCTGGGTCGCGGTGAACCGGGCCAGGGAGGCAACGCGGTCCTGATCGATCAGCACGTACTCGTGGTCATAGGCGGCGACGTCGAGAACTTCCGGGATCAGCCGGTGGAACAGCTCGAACACCTCGGCCCTGGTGCGGCGCTGACCGCAGAAATGCATGAAATCGACCGGTCCGACGAGCAGCCAGTCGACGTCGTCGGCGACGAACGCGGCGATCCGGGAGGCATCGCCCGAGGCCAGGGCGTCGTGGAAACTCTCGACCAGCTGTCGGCTGATGGTGGCGGGCATGGGCATTCCTCCGCCCGCCCATTAAGCACGCGTCCTGTTGATAAATCATTACGTTGCGTCATGCCGCGGGAGCGGAATCCCGCGGCAGGTCGGATCGGCGACTTTAGCGGAAGGTGATGTCGCCGGCCTGATTGTTGTTCAGGTAGATGCCGCAGATGATCGTCGCCGCGGTCGACTGATTGCGGTCGAAGCGCTCGAAGCTCGCGCGGATCTCCGGATCCTGCACGGCGGGGAGGCCGCAGCCGAGGCTGTCGTTCCCGGCCGGCGCCGGTGCGGCGGCAAGCAGGATCGGCATCAGGGCAAGGACGACGTGCAGCCTCTTCATCTCGGTCCCCCGGCAGCGCGGCAGCATGGTTAACAGGTGGTTAGTCGTGGCCCGGCCACAATTGGTTCAACGTCGATGTGACCGGTCGCGAGCGGCGCGTGATGAGCCCGATCTGCGCCATGATAGCGCCGAGGGATTGCGGCGCGCTTTCCCGGGTCTGGTAGGAATTGCTAATTTTCGGAAAGACTTGTGGCGAGCGGGCGGGGCCGCCGAGGGCCCCCCTCGTGAGCGACCGGAGCGAAGATCAACCGCGTGGCGGTCGCGTGGACGTGAAACCCCTTCCGTTTTCGCCGAGCGGCCTCTAAAGCACTTGCCGTCGAAGTGCGGCAAAAAGAACATGCGGCGACGCAGGATTTGACAGCGCATTCGGCCTCCGACCGATCAGCAGGTGGTGCAATATGCGGAATGCGCTCGCACTGATCGCCGCGGCGGCGTTCACGTTGGCTCCGGCCTGGTCGGCGGCCGCCGCGGGCCGGCTCGACGTCGTGGCGAAATTCCAGCAACCCAGCCTGGAGCTCGACGTCGCGACCTATGTCGATCCGGACATCGAGGTGCCGATCGGCAAGGTCGGGATGCTCGGCTTCGCCAGCGGGTCGGTGCGCAATTCCTTTGCGCTGCACGGCGAGGAGTGGGGCTCGCTCGTCGATCTGTGGGCCAAGGCGGCGCGGATGCAGTCGCGCAACTGGCGGACCGTCGGCACGCTCACCGAAAAGGGCAGCGGCGACCCGGCGCGGCTCACCATTCTGGCGGGAGCAGGCGTCAAGATCGTCGTCGTCTCTGCGAAGGGTCCAGGCATGAGCTACGTGATCGCCAAGGGCGACATGCCGCGCTTCAGCGCCGCCATCAACCAGGTCAAGGAGGTTTTGACGAGCGGCGCGCCGGCGCAATGATCAGCGCGGCTCCTCGCTCGGGACATCGTCCGTGTGATCACCGACGATGTCGGCGCCGCAATTGGGGCAGACCACCTTGGTATCGCGCCGCAATCGCGCGACCGTGCGCGCCATGTGGTAGCCGCAGCCCCGGCAGATCAGCTCGACCTCGACGGTGTCCGGCAACGGTTGCTTCGCCATGGCGCACAAGCTTGCCACGCGGTCGTCTCCGCGCACAGCACAAAAAAGGGCGGCCACGTGGCCGCCCCGGATGCCCGTGAGTGAATGCCCGGTCGGCGTCAGGCCAGACCCCGGTGCTGCAGCAGCACTGCCGCTACAACGAACCCGATCGAAACGGCGACGGTGATCAGGAAGACTGTGGTCCACATCGCGATCTCCACAATTGGTCCAACGGTCCTGGCGTTCGCAGTCGGGAGGCAACGCGAGGGGCGCCGCCTGGTTCCGTTGGGATGCGAGATTGTTTGCCGCCCCCGCGGCAATCCGCGACCGATAGCCGCAAGTTGGGGCCGCAATAGGACGACTTCGTGTTGAGATTTCGTGTCCGCGCACGCAACCCGGCCAACCGGTATCCGAGGCACCGTGGCTCACGACAGGCCGAGGCTCCCTCCGGGGACCGCTGTCGCGGGGCACGGCGACTGCGGGAGACGAATCCTGCGGAATTTCCTGCGTTGTGTGGCGCACTTCACACAGCCGGCCCTCGGCCCGGGTTACCTAGATGGGCAGTGGTGCGTTCGGCGGCTGGACTACGACACGCTTGATGGGTTGGTTTGCCGTCGATCGCTGCACCATTCCTCCCTACTTGTCGCGGGGGTGTCTCCACCCGACCGGCGCCCCCGCGACCTTTTTCTTCTTTCTTCCGCCCCCTCCGGCCTTCGCGCCGACCGTGACCAGGCGACTTTCAGCCTGGATCGGTCGGCGCGAAGAGAGGCGCGGACGCGCGACCGGGCTCGAGCGGTGCGTCGGGCCGGCTACCGCCGCTTCGACGACCGCCACGCCCGGGTGCCGCCCTTGCCGGCCTTCGATCGCGGCACGGCGGCCTCGCGGTACGGCACCGCCTCGGTTCCCGGGCCCATCTCGTCGAGCGTCGGCTTGCGCGCCCGGCTCTCCTGCGGCGGCATGTTGGCGGCGCGGCCGTACTTGCGGGTGCCGGCGAACGCCCCGGCGCGGTCCTCGATCGCCTGCTGCCGCGCCAGCGGATCGTCGGACACCGCGAGCGCCGTCGCCTGCAGGCGCTTGATCTCGTCGCGCAGGCGGGCCGCCTCCTCGAAGTCGAGATCGGCGGCGGCGTCGCGCATGCGTTTCTCCAAATCCTTGAGCACGGCGTCGAGGTTGTGGCCGATCGCCACCGGATGGTCGGCGAGCCCGGTGTCGACCATCACGTGGTCGCGCTCGTAGACCGACGACAGGATGTCGCCGATCGACTTCCTGATGCTCTCCGGCGTGATGCCGTTCGCGGTGTTCCAGGCGATCTGCTTCTCGCGCCGGCGGTCGGTCTCCTCGATCGCCCGCTGCATGCTGCCGGTGACGTGGTCGGCATAGAGGATCACCCGGCCCTCGACGTTGCGGGCGGCGCGGCCGATGGTCTGGATCAGCGACGTCTCGGAGCGCAGAAAGCCTTCCTTGTCGGCATCGAGGATCGCGACCAGCGCGCACTCCGGGATGTCCAGGCCCTCGCGCAGCAGGTTGATGCCGACCAGCGCGTCGAAGGCGCCGAGGCGGAGATCGCGGATGATCTCGATGCGCTCCAGGGTGTCGATGTCGGAGTGCATGTAGCGCACCCGGATGCCCTGCTCGTGCAGATATTCGGTGAGATCCTCGGCCATCCGCTTGGTCAGCACGGTGACCAGGGTGCGGAACCCGCTCTGCGCCACCTGGCGCACCTCGCCGACCAGGTCGTCGACCTGGGTGCGGGCCGGGCGCACGATCACCGGCGGGTCGATCAGCCCGGTCGGGCGGATCACCTGCTCGACGAAAATGCCGCCCGCCTGCTCGAGCTCCCAGGCGCTCGGGGTCGCCGAGACGGCGAGCGACTGCGGCCGCATCGCATCCCATTCCTCGAAGCGCAGCGGCCGGTTGTCCATGCACGAGGGCAGGCGGAAGCCGTATTCGGCGAGCGTCGCCTTGCGGCGGAAATCGCCGCGGTACATGCCGCCGAGCTGCGGGATGGTCACGTGGCTCTCGTCGACGAACACCAGCGCGTTGTCGGGCACGTACTCGAACAGGGTCGGCGGCGGCTCGCCCGGGCGCCGGCCGGTGAGGTAGCGCGAATAGTTCTCGATGCCGGCGCAGCTGCCGGTCGCCTCCATCATTTCCAGATCGAACACGGTGCGCTGCTCGAGCCGCTGCGCCTCGAGCAGGCGTCCCATGCGGTTGAGCTCGTCGAGCCGCTGGCGCAGCTCGGACTTGATGCCGGCGATCGCCTGCAGCAGGGTCGGGCGCGGCGTCACGTAGTGCGAGTTGGCGTACACCTTGACGAACGAGAACTCGTCGGTGCGCTGCCCGGTCAGCGGGTCGAACTCGGTGATCGACTCGATCTCGTCGCCGAACAGCGACACCCGCCAGGCGCGGTCCTCGTAGTGGGCGGGAAAGATCTCGATGACGTCGCCGCGCACCCGGAAGGTGCCGCGGGAGAAATCCATGCTGGTGCGCCGGTACTGCAGCGCCACCAGGTCGGCGATGATGCGGCGCTGGTCGATGCGCTCGCCGCGCTTGAGCGTGAACGTCATCGCCGAGTAGGTCTCGACCGAGCCGATGCCGTAGATGCACGACACCGAGGCGACGATCACCACGTCGTCGCGCTCCAGCAGCGCCCGCGTCGCCGAATGGCGCATGCGATCGATCTGCTCGTTGATCGAGCTTTCCTTCTCGATATAGGTGTCGGTGCGCGCGACGTAGGCCTCGGGCTGGTAGTAGTCGTAGTAGGAGACGAAATACTCGACCGCGTTGTCGCGGAAGAAGCTGCGGAACTCGCCGTAGAGCTGCGCCGCCAGCGTCTTGTTGGGCGCCAGGATCAGGGCCGGCCGCTGGGTCGCCTCGATCACCTTGGCCATGGTGAAGGTCTTGCCCGAGCCGGTGACGCCGAGCAGCACCTGGGTGCGGTCGTGGCGGCTGACCCCCTCGACCAATTCGGCGATCGCCTGCGGCTGGTCGCCCTTGGGCTCGAAGTCCGAGGTGATGACCAGCGGGCGCCCGCCCTCGGATTTGTCCGGCCGCGGCGGCCGGTGCGGCGTCCACGGCTTGTCGGCGAACTCCTGGCGGCCGTCGCGCAGCAGCGTCTCCAGCGCCCGCGCCGTGGCGGACACCCCGGAGGCTCCCGGTGCGGTCCCGTCGAAGCCCGGCGCGTCGGCTGGCTCGATGCCGGACAGCGGCGTCCTCGCCACGTAGCCGGCCTGCGGCCGCTCCTCGAACGCCTGTGGCGTCGAGGCCCGCGCCTTGTGGGCGGCGGCGAAATCGGCGCGGCGCTCCAGCGAGGTCTCGGCGGGCCGCTGCAGCCCGGTGCCGGAGCCGAGGCCCGCCGTGCCCTTCTCGATGCCGGGGTTGAGCAGCTTTTCCAGCTCCGGCGCCGTCGGCGTGAAATCCGGACGGTTGGCCTTGGCCCGCGTCGGCTTGGCGGGATCCTTGCGGGCCGGCGCCGCGGCGGCGCGCCCGTCCTTTGCCCTGTCGGGCTTTGCTCTGTCGGGGGTGTCGGTCATGCGCCGAATATGGTCGGAGTCCCGGGGCGAGGGAAGGGCCGCGGTTCCGTTACCGCCGGGTCATCCCCTGCCATCGCCGCTCGGGCGAATCACGGATGATCCGCCCGACCGGCGGCGGGCCTCACTCTCAGCATCGTCATCGTCCGGCTTGCAGGCAAGTCGGATCTTGTCCGACTTGCAAACTTCAATGGATCCGGAACTCGGCGTGAGCCGAGTTCCGCTGGCGACCCAGTAGCCGAGAGCATTCGAGGTAGTGCACCGCGATATCTCAACCGGCCTCCGTGACTACTGGGTCGCCCGCTTGAAGCGGGCGATGACGAGGTTGCATACGTGCTGGGATCTTATCCTAGCGCCAATGGCCGAACCCTCACGCCGTCTTGCTCGATCGCATTGCCCTTCCACGGCCTCGCGGATGCGAGAGGCCGCCGGCCTGTCCCCAGAGCGCTTTCCGATAAGGTTGACCGTGAAATCTCACGCGCGGTGAACGGAAAGCGCTCTGGCGTCGATGTTTGTCGCATTTCCTTTCGGAAAACCGGTGTCCACTTTTCCGGGAAATGCTCTAAGCCGCGGCGCTGACCTTGCCTTTCGATACGGACGCGATCGTCTTCAAAATCTGCGAGGCGATCTGGTAGGGGTCGCCCTGCGAATTGGGACGGCGATCCTCGAGGTAGCCTTTGTACCCGTTGTTCATG
>JBEKZK010000216.1:0-6992 GCA_049509935.1 Xanthobacteraceae bacterium
CGGTTGCGAACGAGCGCGCCTTCTCGAACTCGCGTCCGATCCGCTTCGGGGTGAGCACCAGCACCTCGCCCATCAGCGACGCCGCCCACGGCGTGAATCCGGCGCGGACGGTTCCGTCGGCGAGCGCGTCGTACCAGATCTGGTTGTCGACGTCGTAGAGCAGGTGATCCGGATAGTCGCGGTCCTCGACCCTGGCCATGGAGCTTGGCGCGATCAATACGTCAGGACACGGCATTCGCCGTCCATGATGTCCTGGATCATGGCGGCGGCGCCCATCATGCCGTTGCACTCGGGAATGAGATCGCCCTCCGTCATGTCGAGCAGCTCGAGGTTTGCCGGGCACGCCCAGAACCGCGCCCCCTGGTCGTGCGCCTCCTTGATCCAGTCATAGACCGTCTTCGGGTTGCCCGGCTTCACCGACAGCGCGTCGGCCACGCCCTTGCGCATCAGCCGGCCGGCGGTCGCGGTGCAGACCACATCGACCTGATAGTCCATCGCCGCCGCCACCGCCGCATGATAGAACGGCGCACCGAGCTCCTCGACGTTGCGCGGATCGGTATTCATCAGCACGATCAGCAGGCGTCTGGTCATCAGTTGGTCACCTCGTCGACCCTGAGGCGGCGTCCCCATTTGTCGAAGAAGTGGCCTTCGTTGAGCACCAGGCGGTCGGCGTCGACCCGCTTCTCCAGATCGCGCAGCCGCAGGCGGGCGCTCGGATTGTCGAGCGGGCCGCCGTCGGGCGCGGTGAGCGGATGAAACGAGGCGCCGTCCCAGGCGTGGCCGGCGCCGGCGAACAGCACGGTCATCTCGCTCCAGTCGGTCTCGTCGCCGATGACGTTGAAATAGGTCGAGCACAGCGGCGTGACCGCGCGGTCGGCGATCTCGACCAGGACGGCGAGCGCGGTGAAAGGCCCGGTCCGGGCGAACTCCGCGGCGAGCCAGCAATCGAAATCGGTCCTCGGGTCCGCTTCAGAAATCGACAACGGGCGTCTCCGGCATGTAGCTTTCGAACAGCATCCAGAACGGGCTCGAATGGGTTTCGGCGTACCACGTTTCGAACTCGGCGAGCGCCGCAATGACGTCCGGTCCGGGCGCGTCCTCGTCGCCGGACGGCGCCAGGGTTGCGAACATGGCCTGCGCGACCGGCGCAAAGTGCGACACCACGGCGATGCGCGCCTCGCTGTCGCTCGACCAGCCGAGCCTCGCCCGCAGCACGGCGGCGGCGCCGGCGACCGCGATCTCCTCGCCGTCCGCATTGGCGATCACGTCGGCGACCGCGCGCATCAGGTTCATTCGGCGGAACGCGAATGCGCGCTCGCGCTCGAGCGCCCTGGTTCGCCCGGCGATCTCCCGACGAAATTCGTTTTCCGCCGCGGTGGCACGGTCCGCCGCGAGCTTCAGCGCATCGAGGAAAGACGGCCCCATCGGGTATTCCCTTCAACGTGGCGGAAGAGAGAGGGAGTCGAACCCACCAAGGACCGACTCGCGGCCCCTCCCGGATTTGAAGTCCGGACGCCCCACCGGGGACGATTCTCTTCCTGGAGTCTCTCTTCCTGAAGTCTCTCTTCCTGGAGTCTCTTTTCCTAAAGTCTTGGCGCCGCCGCTCACCTCGTCGCTCGGGCGGCGAAACAGATCGAGCCGATGCCTGTTGACGCGACGCCGGTCACCGCGGCGCATCGTCACGCCGTGACGATCGAAGAATTCCAGAATCTGGATCGCGACCTTGCGGCCGCTGTCGGTCCGGTCGCGGAATTGCGCGGCGGTGAATTCCCCGCTCGGCGCGCCGGCCCCCAGATCGACGACGATCTCGACCATCTCGGCGACCGTCGTGCGCAGAAAGAAGTGATCGTGCGCCACCTCGTCGATCCTGCCCATGCGGCCGAGCAGCTTGAGCAGGCGCCGCACATCGGGCTCGCGCAGCGCCCGCAGCGCCGCGATATCGCGCACGCGCGGGGGGCGGAAGCGCTCGGCGCCGCCGATCAGCGGCGCGATCTCGCTCCAGGTCCGCTCGTGCTCCTGCGTCAGCCGCACCTCGTGGCCGGGCAATCGCGCCCAGGCGCCGTCCAGGGCGACGCCCTTGGCCCGTGCCAGGCCGTGAAGCACGGAGCGGAACGCCGGCGGCGGCAGACGCAGCGCGAGCTGCAGCCGGAGCCGCTCGAGACCGATGCCCGGCAGGTCGGGGTTGTCGGCGTGGAATTGCTGAAGCGTCGCCAGCAGGTCGCGCGTGAACTTCAGCCAGACCGCGGACGACAGCGCGAACACGCCATCCGCCGCCGCCGTCCGGACGACGCCCAGTCGCTCGCCGATCGCCTGGATCCGCGTCTCGGCGAGCGCGCGGTCGCGGGCGTAGGCCACGAGATCGACGACATGCGGCGAGATGTCGAGCAAGGCGGCGAGCGCCGTTTCCGGATCGGCGATGCGGCGGGCTTCGAGCTGCGCCAGCCGTTCCGGCGTGCGGCGCCGGCGCGCCGGAGCCCGCAGGTCGAGAAAAACCCCGCCACCGATGGTGCGTTGTGCCGTGGTGTCGCGCAGCACGAAGCGGTCGCCCACCACCGCGGCGATCGGTCGGTCGAGAACAAGCTGCACCGGTGCGGCGCCGCCGGGCGGGATCGGCGCGTCGCCGAGCAGCACGATGCGGGCCCCGACGTCGGCGGCGGCATGATGCAGGCGCGCCGGCATCCATTGCGCCACCGGCCTCGGCTCGGTCGCGAGCAGCGCCAGGGTCGCATCGATGCGATCGGTCGGGGCGTGCAGCTCGGGATCGAGCACCATCTGGCCGCGCGCGATCGCGTCCTTGCTGACGCCGTCCCCTGCGAGGTTGAGCGCGCAGCGCTGGCCGGCGACGCCGCTCTCGGCCGGACGGTTCTGCGCATGGATCGCGCGAACCCGGGCAACGAGGCCGGACGGGCTGACCACCACCCGGTCGCCGGTCGCGACCGCCCCCGACAGCACCGTGCCGGTCACCACCGTGCCGGCGCCGGGAAGCGTGAACGAGCGGTCGACCGCAAGGCGGAAGCGCTGCGAGGTTGCCCGCGCGCGGATCGTCGGCGCGGCGGCGAGCAGCTGCCGGCGCAGGTCGGCGATGCCGTCGCCACTGACGGTGGAGACCGGCACGATCCCGGCATCCGCCAGGCAGGTCTCCTGCAGCAGCCGTGCGATGTTCGCCGACACCTCGGCCTGGCGCTCCGGCGCCGCCAGATCGACCTTGGTCAGCGCGACGACGCCGCGCCGGATCCCCAGCAGGTCGATGATCGCCAGATGCTCGCGGGTCTGCGGCATGACGCCGTCGTCGGCCGCGATCACCAGCAGCACGAAGTCGATGCCGGTGGCGCCGGCCAGCATGTTGTGGATGAATTTTTCGTGGCCCGGCACGTCGACGAAGCCGAGCACCGAGCCGTCCGGCGCCGGCAGATAGGCGAAGCCGAGATCGATGGAGATTCCGCGCGCCTTCTCTTCCTTCAGCCGGTCGGTATCGACGCCGGTGAGCGCCCGCACCAGCGCGGTCTTGCCATGGTCGATGTGGCCGGCGGTCCCGACGATCACGATACCGGCTCCGGCAGCGGCGCCGCGGCACGGCGCTCGGCCTCGGCGATGTCGTCGGCAGCGAGCACGGTGCGGACCGCCTGGAAGAACGGTCGGCTGAGCGCGCTGCCCCCGGCGCGCGCCCGCAACAGCCACGCCAGGGCCTCGACCGGGTCGCGCCCGACGCCGGCGCCGAGATAGCACGCGGCGCCGAGCATCGCCTGACCGTCGGCGTCCCCGCGCTCGGCCCCGCGCCGCCACCACATGGCTGCGGTCGCCGGGTCGCGCTCGACGCCCAGCGCGTTGTGGAAGATCATGCCGAGACGGGTCATCGACGCGGCGACGCCCTGGGCGGCCGCCGCCTCGGCCCAGCGCCTTGCTTCGCCAGGGTCGGGCTTTGCGATCTCGCCTTCGAGCAGCATCCAGCTCAGCATGTCCTGCGCCGGGCCGTCGCCCTGCTCGGCGGCGGCGCGATAGAGCTCCAGCGCCCGCGGATAGCTCTGCTCGACGCCCTCGCCCTTGAAATGGAGCGCCGCCAAGTTGCGCCGGCCGACCGCGTCACCGGCCGCGGCGGAGAGCGACAGCCACCGCGCCGCGAGCGCGGGGTCACGCTCGACGCCGAGACCCTCGGAAAAGCAGGCGCCGACATTGTTCTGCGCCCGGGCCACGCCGGCGTGGGCGAGCGGCCCCCAGATCGCCAGCGCCTCGGCGTAGTCGCCGCGGCTCGACGCCTCATAGGCGTCCGCCATCCGGGCGTCGATCGACTCATCGATCGACTCTTGGTCCGGTCGCTGCTGTCTCGCCGCCGCATCAGCCGGGCGCATCGGGCGTCCCCGTGGTATCGAGCGTGCCGAGATTGGCGACGAAGCCGTCCTCGTCCTCGAGGCAGCGCAGGTCCAGAATCAGCGCCTTGTCATCGATGCGGCCGATCACCGGCACCGCCAGCCGGCGCAAAGCCCCGGCAAGTCCCGCGAGCGCCCGCCCGCCGCCGCGCGGCGCGCTCGGCCGGAGGGCGAGGCCGGCGCTCGGCACGGTTTCCAGCGGCATTGCGCCGGAGCCGATCTGGCTCGTGCAGGCACAAACCTCCACCTTGAAGGCCGGCCCCGCCTTGCCGGCCACCACCGGCAACAGTCGCCGCGCCAACGCCTCGATCTCGGGCTTCGGCCGTGCCAGCAGGCGCATGGTCGGCAGGCGCTCGGCCAGCCGGTCGGGATCGCGATAGAGCCGCAGCGTCGCCTCGATCGCGGCGAGGCGAATCTTGTCGATCCGCAGCGCCCGCTTCATCGGATTGCGGTTGATCCGGGCGATCAGCTCCCGGCGGCCGACGATGAAGCCGGCCTGCGGGCCGCCGAGCAGCTTGTCGCCCGAAAAGGTGACGAGATCGGCCCCGTCGGCGACCGCTTCCTCCACGGTCGGCTCGTGCGCGAGCCCGAAGCGCGCGAGGTCGATCAACGTGCCCGAGCCGAGATCATTGACCAGCGGCACCCGATGGTGGCGTGCCACTTCGGCGAGTGCGCGCGCCCCCACCTCCCTGGTGAAGCCCTGGATACGGTAGTTCGACGTGTGGACCTTGAGGATCAGCCCGGTCCGGGGTCCGACCGCGGCGACGTAATCCTCCTTGTGGGTGCGGTTGGTGGTGCCGACCTCGGCCAGTCTCGCCCCGGCGCGGCGCATGATCTCTGGCAGGCGGAAGGCGCCGCCGATCTCGATCAGCTCGCCCCGCGAGACGATCGCCTCGCGAGCCTTGGCCAGCGTGTTGAGCACCAGCAGGACGGCGGCGGCGTTGTTGTTGACCACCGTTGCGTCCTCGGCGCCGGTCAGCTCGCACAGCAGCGCGCGCACCGCGTCGTCACGCTCGCCGCGGCGGCCGCCGGCGAGATCGAATTCGAGCGTCACCGCGTTGCGCATCGCCTGCTGCGCCGCCTCGATGGCGGCCTCGGCGAGCACGGCGCGGCCGAGATTGGTGTGCAGCACCGTTCCGGTCAGGTTGAAGACCGCCCGCAGGTTGGCCTGCTCCCGCGCCTCCAGCTGAACCAGCGCGGCGGCTGCGAAGTGACCGGAATCGCCGGGGACACGACCCTCGATACGGGCAGCGGCCAGGGCGTCGCGGACGGCAGCCAGCACGGCGGGGCGGCCGAAGCGGCCGACGGCGTCCGCGGCGCTCGCGGTGCGCAGCACCTGGTCCACGGACGGCAGCCCGCGAAGCGCCAGCGAGGCGGTCTTGCCCATGGCCGCCCTCAGTATCCGAGCAGGTACGGGTTGACGGCGCCGCGCCGGTATCCGGCCTCGCGCAGCAGCAGGTCGAGCCCGAGGCTCGCGACGTCATCGGCGACCGGCTCCAGCGCCGGCTGCCGATGCTGGTGCAGGATCTTCACGTAGCCCCGGCAGGCGCCGCAGGTTTCCGCCTTGACCGTGTCGGGTCCGCCGGCGAGCTCCTCATAGACGATGCCCTTGGTCGATCCGCACAGCACGCAGGTGATGCGGACCGCATGCCACGAGGTTGCGCACAGCGAGCAGGAGCAGAAGCGGGCGCCGTGCGCCCCGCGATCGCCGACGATGACCGAGGCGACGGGGGCGCTGCCGCAGGCCGGGCAGGCGCCGGCGCCGACCGGAACCAGCGCCGCCGGATCGAGCCGCGACGACAGACGGGCGAAATGCACCTGCAGGGCGGCCGCCACAAAGACATGATCGGCCAGCGCCGCGACCGGGATGGAGCAGGCCAGCACCGCGCGCATCATGCGGTCGCGTCCGCTGGCGTCGGCATCGCGGGCGCGGGCGAGCGCGGCGCGGGCGCTGTCGGGCATGTCGATCGTGGCGCTCCAGGCGAGCAGGCGATCGAGGGTCGCATCGAGCGCCGCGTCGGTGATGAAGCGGCTGAGGTCGAGCGGCGGCATCGCGTGCTCGCGTGCCCGCGCCCGCGCGTCGGCGGCCGGCATGTCGGGCTCCGGCAGCCCCTCCTGCAGCCGGCTCTGACCCTCGCTCAGCGCCGCGAGGAAACGTAGGTAGGGCGCAAGCTCGTGGCCTTCGGCGAGAGCGCGGAAACGCTCCGCCCGCGACGCAAACAGCCTGCCGGGGTCGGGAAGACGGGCGAACGCCGGTTCCGCAATCTCTCCGATCGGGATCGGGTCGCGCCGAGGGGCACCGCTCATCGCTTCCTCACGAACCGCACGGGCCACGTGACCAACCGCCGGCGCCCGCCCTATTCGGCGGGCGTCGGCCGTCTGCTTGCTTCGCCGCCGACCAGCTCGCGCAGCCACTTGCGATGATGGCGCCACGCCCAGCCGCCGGTGACCCGGCCGCGCGTCATCGCACTGAACGTCCCGCGCACCCAGATCGCCGCGTAGACGTGGACGATCCAGACGCAGATGATGACGATCGCCGCGAGCGCATGGATCAGCACGGCGAGACGCTTCTGCTCCACGGTCGTGTAGCCGGCGAAATACTGGTCCCAGATCACCAGGCCGCTGCAG
>JBEKZK010000217.1:0-6982 GCA_049509935.1 Xanthobacteraceae bacterium
GACGGCATCGACGTCATCCAGTTCGACGAGCCGGCCTTCAATGTCTACACCGACGAGGTCGCGGAATGGGGCATCGCTGCGCTGCACCGCGCCGCCGAGGGCCTGACCTGCACCACCGCGGTCCACATCTGCTACGGCTACGGCATCAAGGCCAATATCGACTGGAAGGCCTCGCTGGGCGACGAGTGGCGGCAATACCAGGAGATCTTCCCGGCCCTCGCCGCCAGCCGCATCGACCAGGTGTCGGTGGAGTGCCGCAACTCGCGGGTGCCGACCAGCCTGCTTGCGCTGCTGAGAGGCAAGGACATCCTGGTCGGCGCCATCGATGTCGCCGACGACCGCATCGAGACGCCCGAGGAGGTCGCCGCCACCATCGCGGAGGCGACGGAGTTCGTCAGCCCGGAGCGCATCATCGCCTGCACCAATTGCGGCATGGCTCCGATGGCTCGCGACATCGCGTGGGGCAAGCTCGAGGCGCTGGCCAAGGGCGCCGCCCTGGCGCGGCGCAGGCTCGGCTGACGGTTCCCGCGGTCAACGGCGCTCGAGGGTCCCCGGGGCCGGCGTTCGCCGGTTCCGGCGGCGAACATTTCCAGCAGCGTAAACGCATCGCTGATTTGTTGCCTCGAAAGCGTCGCTACCGGCGCGCCGGCGACCGCCCGGCGCCGGCGCGCGGCAGTCTGCGCTTCGCCAGCAATTTCCTGCGCTTCGCCAGCAATTTCGCGCTCTCGCGGGATTTTGGCCGCGGCGGTGGAAGACGAGCGATCCATTCAAAATTGCGCCTATATTGCAATAACTTAAATTTTACAGAGCGAACCGGCTCCGATAGCACTGAGGACGCGCCGATATCGGAGACTTTCGCGCATGTCCTCGTTCCAATCAGTCGCCCAGGCAGTCGCCGAAGCCACTCAGGATCTCGAGTCGTTCGCGCTGTCCGATCCGTCCAAGGCGTCGAACGTCGCCCATCTGAACGAACACCGCGACGCCGGGCCGGCACCGAGGACGCTGGCCGAATGCGTGCCGCTGCTGACCGTGGCGCTGCAGATCGTCGACCGCGGCCCGAGCACGCTCAGCGTCGAAGGCGTCGAAGCCTACCGGGCCAATGCGATCCGCCTGCTCGGGCACGTCCATCTGGTTCTCGAGCGCGAGTCCGGCATGACGCTCGCAGACTGGGCGGCGGCGCAGACCGCACCAGATGGGATCCCCTGACAAGCCACCGATTCATCGCAGACGCGTTCACGGGAGCAATGCATGTCGATGTCGCATTCCAGCAATCAGCTGATCGCCGGGCTTGCCGATGCCTACGAGATGAGCGCCGACGACATGGCCGGCGCGTTTCATCGCGCCGGTGTCGTTCAGATGGCGTCCGCAAACCCGCTCGCCGACTGCGTTCCGCTGCTGGCGATCGCCATGGAGCTGATCGACCGCGGGCCGAGCGCACTCACCATCGAGGGCGTGGAAGGCTACCGGGTCAAGGTGATGCGGCTTCTGGAGCACATCCGGCCCGTCGTGGAAACCGAAGCGAACCGGACGCTCGCCAACTGGACCAGCAAGCTGTTCGCGGCTTGAACGGCCACTCTAATCGCCTGGATGAAGGCGTCGAGGAAACGCGGTGACAACCAGGACCGTCACGCCGCACAGCGCCGAAACGGTCTACCTGACATGCGCAGGCTGCGTTGCGACCGCTCCCGGATGCGGGGTCCGGGACGGTAGGCGGACGCGCACGGGGGTCCCCCGAGCTGCCCGCCCAACGTCATCAGCCATCGCGAGGAAGATGTGACACGATCGCCCCCCAGCAACGAGGACGCGGGACACACGCGCGTCACGAGAGCCTGCCCTGGGCCCCATCGAGCGACCCTGGACCAATCACCAGAGCCGATGGCGCGAGCTCGGCCGATCAAACGGCTTCCTTGAGCTCCTTGGCAGCGCGGAACGCAACCTTCTTGCTCGCCTTGATCTTGATCGGCTCGCCGGTCGCCGGATTGCGCCCCATCCGGGCCGCGCGATGGCGGACCTGCAGGATGCCGAGGCCGACGAGACGGAGGCGATTGCCCTTCTTCAGATGCTTGACGATCGAGGAGACGAGATCGCCGAGGATGGTTTCCGCCTGCTTCTTCGCCATCTCGTGGCCCTCGGCAATTTCCGCGGCGAGATGCTTCAGCGTGACTGTCGGTGCCGGCTTTGCTGGCTTCTTGGCCATAGTGGTTCCACTCCTTTTGCGCTTGCAGACAAGTGAAGTTGAGGCCGCCGAATCCAGCGGCCCGCATCAGATACGAGATTCGGGTGTCGTCTGGCTATGGTAATCCAGTTCCCGCCGCTGCAGAAAGCAGCTGAAAACGCCTATTTCCGAACATTGTGTCGAGACCGCGGCATCCCCGTCCGGCTCCGCGGCCGCGGCCGTGCCCTGTCTTCGCGTGCCGGAGGGGCCAATCATACCGGGGTTGTGCAGTATTTCCCAAGTATCGTGAGTATATGCTCCCGCTCCATGTCGTGTCCTCTGCGATTTGTCTCGATCAGCCTGCGCCACTGCCGCGATTTCGGTCGACGCTGGCCTTCGGCCTCGGCCGAATCGAGCAAGATATTGATATAACTTGGTATTCTGCGTCCGAATGGAAGCTCGACAGAAAAAACTGTGCAAACCACCAGGTCGACGCCTGAAGGTCATAAAAATATTCACCGATTGCGCCCTGCGTCGCGTGTTTCCGCGCTGCGGCGCAGAACTTTCGCGCTGCGGCAGATCTTTCGCCTTGCGGCCGACCGGCACCGCCCCGGCCGGGGCGGGCATCCCGGGGCCTCGGCCGCGCGCGGCGGCCCGACCGAGATCGCCCGCGGCTGGCATCAAAGAATCATGGGCGGCGGTGCGGTGAACGACTGGGCGGCGTGGGCGGGGCGCTACCTGCAGTGCTTCCCGACCATCGTGAGCCACCTTTGCAGCGCCTCGCCCCGCGAAGCGCTGTCGATTCCTCGTCGCTGCAAGTCGGTGCATGTCCGGCGAACCGGGTCCATCCTCCGGTCGAGCCCGCGGGCAGGGTTTCGCCGGGACCCGCGGTAGGGCCGCATTCTCACTTGGTCGGCGTGTTCAGCATGATCCAGAGGGTCATGTCCCAGGCGTTGCGGATGCCGGCGAGAAGCATGACGAGCAGCACCGCCGCCACCACGTTCGGACCCGCCGTCGATTGCATGTACAGCAACACGGCTGCCGCGGCGAGCGCCGCGTAGGCCGCGACCGGGACGAGCGCGTAGAACAGGCTGTCGCTCAGATCCACGGCGAAGCGGCGGCTGACCAGGAGCGCCACCAGTATCCGGCCGGAATAGATCAGGCCAAGCAGCGCTCCAGCCCCGAGCAGGCCGGCGAGCGACGCCCAGCTGTGCGACGGAATGGTGACCAGGACGCAGACCACCAGCGCGCTGCTGAAGCTCACCACCGTCGGCGTGACGAAGGCCTTCATCGCGCCGCTGTGACTCTCGTTATAGAAATTCGCTCCGATCGAGGCCGAGACGAACATCAACCCGACCAGCGTCGCCGAGGCGGTCCCGACCAGCACATAGAAGTCGTGCCACTCGCGCAGCATGTCTCCCGGTAACGATTGCATGTCATCGTGTCATCAGCGCGGCGCCATGCGGATGGCGCCGTCGAGGCGAATAGTTTCGCCGTTGAGCATCGGATTTTCAACGATGTGAACGGCGAGGTTCGCGTACTCGCTGGGGTCGCCGAGGCGCGAGGGGAAGGGCACCTGGGCGCCGAGACTGGCGCGCGCCTCTTCCGACAGGCTCATCAGCAGCGGCGTCAGAAAGAGGCCGGGCGCGATCGTCATGACACGAATGCCGTATTGCGCGAGATCGCGGGCGATCGGCAACGTCATGCCGGCGACGCCGGCCTTCGACGCCGAATAGGAGGCCTGACCGATCTGGCCGTCGAAGGCCGCGACGCTCGCCGTGTTGATGATGACCCCGCGCTCCTCGCCGATCGGGGCGGCGACCGAAAGCCGCGCCGCGACGAGGCGCAGCACGTTGAACGTGCCGATCAGATTGATGTCGATGATCCGCTTGAAGGCGGCGAGCGGAAAGACGCCCTTCTTGCCGACGATGCGGATGGCGTCGCCGGTCCCGGCGCAATTGACCAG
Source organism: Xanthobacteraceae bacterium (assembly GCA_049509935.1). Taxonomy (GTDB): domain Bacteria; phylum Pseudomonadota; class Alphaproteobacteria; order Rhizobiales; family Xanthobacteraceae; genus AP-16. The sequence continues at coordinate 4,122 of JBEKZK010000217.1, forward strand.
GACCCGCGTCACGCCGTGCGCCACCTCGGCTGCCTCGATCGCCTGCGTCACCGACTCTTCGGACACGACGTCTGCGGCGACGGCCAGACCGCCGATCTCCGCCGCAACCGCATCGGCCCCCTTCTTGTTGATGTCGAGAACCGTGACTTTCGCGCCCAGCGCCGCCATGGCCCGCGCCGTCGCCGCGCCAAGTCCGGACCCGCCGCCGGTGACGATGACTCCGATGTCTTTCAGTTGCATTGCGATACTGAGCTCCTCGATTTTGCCGGCCGACGTGTCCTTAAACTAGCGCCGGGCCATGAGTTTTTTCGCTTCCAGCCCGAGCCGCAGATGATGGACCATTTGCCGGCCGATTTCGGCAGCCGACAAGGGCCCGTCGCGGCGATACCAGGTCGCCAGGGAATTCATGACGCCGAGGACATGCAAGCGCAACAACTTGCGATCGAGGTCCGGCGGCAAGCTCAGATCGTCGACGAGCGTCTGAACGAGACGCTCGTAGGCATCGCGCTGTGCAACGATGGCATCATTGACGGCGGCGAGCCCGCCGCTGATCAGCACCGCCAGGATTGCGTGGGTTCTATCGGTATCGAACAGCGTGGCGCAATGCGCATCTGCCGCCGCTTCGAGCCGATCCCAGGGGTCGACAATCCCCGCGATCGCCCGTTCGACGGCTGCCATGACCGCATCGATGCTCAGGCCGTGGACGCCGACGAACAATCCGTCCTTGCTCGGGAAGTGATAGTAGAGCGACGCCGTCGTCATGCCGACCGCAGCGGCGATGTCGCGAATCGACGTGCCCTCGTATCCGCGCGTCGAAAAGAGATCGAGGGCCGCGGCGACGATACGGCTGCGGCTGGCGGCAGCCCTGGCTCCGCCCCTGGGCGCAGCCGAGCTCGCAGAGACCCGACTTGCAGAAACCTGGACATCTGCCGGCGGCATTGGCGGAACCTTATCTGCTCCTGCCGGGACAGCGATCGGTCCCGCGCCCCTGCTGGAGCTGCTTGACGTTCTATCGATCGATCGGTAGAAAATCAATGCGATCGACGGAGCGCCGGAGAGCCGCGTGACAGCGGCGCATGGCGATCGAGCCGAGGGACGGATGTTCAAGGACCAATTGCTCGCCGGAAAGAAGATTCTGGTGACCGGGGGCGGCACCGGGCTCGGCAAGGCGATGGCCGAGCGATTTCTCTCGCTCGGCGCCGAGGTCGTCATCTGCGGACGCCGCAAATCGGTGTGCGAGGAGACCGCCGCCGAGCTGATGGAACGGCACGGCGGATCGGTTCGCGCGCACGGCGTCGACATTCGCGATGCCGCCGCCGTCGATGCGATGATCGAGGAGATTTTCGAGACCGCCCCGTTGACGGATCTCGTCAACAACGCCGCCGGCAACTTCATCTCGCGGACCGAGGACCTGTCGCCGCGCGGCTTCGACGCGGTCGCCAATATCGTGATGCATGGCACGTTCTATGTGACGCACGCGGTCGGCCGGCGCTGGATCGCCGGGCGGCATCCCGGCAACGTGCTGTCGATCGTGGTGACGTGGGTGCGCAACGGCAGCCCGTTCGTCGTCCCCTCGGCGATGAGCAAATCGGCCATCCACGCGATGACCATGTCGCTGGCAACCGAGTGGGCACGCTACGGCATCAGGCTCAATGCCATCGCGCCCGGCGAGATCCCGACCGAGGGGATGAGCAAGCGGCTCAATCCGAACGAGGCCCCCGGAGCCCGCACGGCCGGGCGAAACCCCATGGGCCGCGTCGGCACGATGGAGGAATTGCAGAACCTCGCGACGTTCCTGCTGTCGAGCGGCTGCAACTGGTTGACCGGCGAAACGATCGCGATGGACGGCGCGCAGGCACTCGCGACGGGCGCCAATTTCTACGAATTGCGCGCCTGGGGCGACGCCGAATGGAAAGCAGCCCGCGATACGATCAAGGCGCAGAACGAGCGCGACAAGGCCAGCCGCGCCTGACCGCGCACAGCGGGAGCAGATGTCCCGCACCGCGCAGCAACGGCTCGCCCGGGATGCGGGTCGACACAACCGGAGGAACCACAGATGTCGGAAGCATTCATCGTCGCCGCCGCCCGTACCGCTGGCGGCCGCAAGGGCGGACGATTGGCCGGATGGCATCCGGCCGACCTCGCCGCCGCCGTTCTCGACGCCCTGGTCGAGCGATCCGGCGCCGACCCGGCGCTGGTCGAGGACGTGATCATGGGCTGCGTCGACCAGGCCGGCGAGCAGTCAGGCAACGTCGCACGCAATGCCGTCCTCGCTTCCAAGCTTCCGGAAAGCGTGCCGGCCACCTCGGTCGATCGCCAGTGCGGCTCCTCGCAGCAGGCCCTGCATTTCGCCGCGCAGGCCGTGAAGTCCGGCGCGATGGACATCGTCATCGCCGCCGGCGTCGAGAGCATGACGCGGGTGCCGATGGGCCTCCCCGCGACGCTGCCCGCCAAGCACGGCTTCGGCAAATACAAGAGCCCGGCGATGGAACGACGCTATCCCGGCGTCGTTTTCAGCCAGTTTCCCGGCGCCGAGATGATGGCCGAGAAACATGGGTTCTCGAAGGATGATCTCGACCGCTTCGCGCTGCGCAGCCATCAGCACGCGATCGCCGCGACCCAGGGCGGAAAATTTGCCGAGGAGATCGTTCCTCTGCCGGTGACGCTCGCCGACGGCACCACCGACATCCATCGGGTGGACGAAGGCATCCGCTTCGATGCGACGCTCGAAGGCATCCAGGGGGTCAAGCTGATCGCCGAGGGGGGCCGCGTCACGGCGGCGACGGCAAGCCAGATTTGCGACGGGGCTTCCGGGGTCATGGTCGTCAATGAGGAAGGCTTGCGACGGCTGGGAGTCGTGG
>JBEKZK010000218.1:0-6962 GCA_049509935.1 Xanthobacteraceae bacterium
ATGGCGCGCCCGCGCGCCACCTCGTCGCGAACGAACTCCGGCGTGATGAAGGCCGGGATGGCGGCGCCGAAGCTCTCGCCGTCGGCGAGCGCCGCCTCGGCGCGCTCCAGCTGGCGCTTGCGCCCGACGTTCTCGCGCTCCGCGATGTAGATCATCTCCCGGGTGGTGACGCCGGCGCGCGCCCACTCGAGCTGGGTCACCGGGTTGCGGCCGGTGCCGCGCAGCGGCTGCGGGACTTGCGCAAACGCCCGCGACAGTCGCTCGCCGGCATGGCCGTTGTCCTCCGGCTTGACCTGCCGCCCGGCATAGGCCTCGACGCCTCCGCGCTCGCGCACCCACGGGTCGCGCAGCCGCTCGAGGCCGGTCGTCGGGTCGATTGCGACCGCCTGATCCGTGTAGATGCCCGATGTGTCGTAGACCCTCACCGGCGGCTCGCCGGCGCTGTCCGCGAGCGCGATCTCGCGCAGCGGCACGCGCAGGTCTGGTGCGGCATCCGGCGTCGAATAGACCTTGCGCGACCCGGTGATCGGCCCGGTCGTGACCTTGGGCGGGGCGAGCTCCGGAGCCGAAAGATGCCTGTTCATCAGATCTCCTCCCATTGTGGGATGCTTGAAGATCCGGTCGCGGCGGTGAGGCTGGAATAGATCCTGTCCCTTCGCCGGCATGACCCGGATCAGGTTCAAAGAGTCACCGCAGTGCCGTGTTGTCCTTCGACGCCAGGGCTCGAGCGGAATCTCAGCCCCTCGACCGGGGCTCCCCTCGGAACCCCGTCAGTGTAGACCCGCCATCAGGTGTGTCAACGCGGGTCGCGACATGCGCGTTGCGACGGTTCACGCACGTCCGCAAAAGCAAGAAGGCGGCGCCGCGTGGGCGCCGCCTTCAGCCGTTCGCTGAGGATCAGTAGAGGCCGGAGGACCGCGCACGGGTCGAGGATGCGACCGGCGTCGGTGCGGGCATGGCGCGGTTGCTGGCTACCGGGCTCACGGTCATGTGCGTCGGCTCGGACGGCAGCACCACGACCTTGGCGCCGACCTGCACGCGGTCGTAGAGGTCCACCACGTCCTCGTTGGTCATGCGGATGCAGCCGCTCGACACGTGGCCGCCGATGGAGGACGGCTGGTTGGTGCCGTGGATGCGATAGACGGTGTCGCCGAGATACATGGCGCGGGCGCCGAGCGGATTGCCGGGTCCGCCGGCCATGAAGCGCGGCAGGTAGGGCTGGCGCTGCAGCATGTCGGCCGGCGGGGTCCAGTCCGGCCATTCGGTCTTGCGCGCCACGTTCTGCACGCCCGACCAGGTGAAGCCCTCGCGGCCAACTCCGATCCCGTAGCGGATCGCCCTGCCGTTGCCGAGCAGGTAATAGAGGTAGGTGTGCGGGGTATCGATCACGATCGTGCCGGGCGCCTCGCGGACCGGATAGTCGACGATCTGGCGGCGAAGCCGCGCCGGCAGCGCGGACTCGTCCTGCGGATCGGCGGTCACCGTCTGGTCGCGGATCACCTGGTCGAAGATCGTCTGCTGCCGATAGCCGCTATCGACGAGCGCCAGCGGCTGGGCGGACGCGGAGCCCGCCAGAGCCGCACCGATGACCACGGCGCCGAGCATGGCACGGCCGCAGATGTGATTGATTGTGAGCATGACAACCCCCTGTCCCTTTGAACATTCGTCGCGTCAACCCGCCGAAAGGTTCAAAGGTTCCGCCAGAATTTCTCACAAGACGGTTATCGAGGCCGCCGGGCGCGAGCGAGCTACCGCCGCTCGGCGTGGCCGACCACGGCGTCGGGCACCGCGTCGACCGAGGCGAAATAGGGCTTGAGGTCCACCAGCGGCGTGCCGTCCAGGCAATCGAGGCCGACGACCGAGAGCGTCAGCCCATCGACCCGCAGCAGCCTCGCCACGCTCGCGGCGATCGGGTTGGGGCGTACCGGCGAGCGTAGCGCGAACGTCCCGCGCGCCTCGCCGAGATGACGCGGCACCTGGCGCACGAGGTCGCGCCGCGCCTTGTCCATCCAGTAGAGCACCAGCACATGGGTGCAGGTCTCAAGGCCGGCCAGCGCCTGATCCCAGCGCTTGTCGACCTCGATCGAGCATACCGCATCGGACTCGCGGGCATTCTTCGGGCACGCGTCGCGCGTCGTCCACGGCGTGCGGATGCGCCCGACGAAATAGATCCCGGCGTCGAATGTCGCCGGCAGGTCGACCGCGACCTCGCCGGGACGAAGGCCGAAGGCGTCGTCGTTCATGCCACTGATGTACGCCATCGCGGGGCGGACCGCGAGGCCGCCGGCCCTACACCGCCCAGCGAGCCGTACACCGGAATCTCGAAACTTGCGCCGATCCGATTAACGGTATAAGCATATCTTTATGTAGAATGTGACGAATGGTGGTCCCCGTGCAGTTGCCTTTCGCCGAGCTTCACGCCGCCCTGAAAGCCGCCGGCGAGGGAACGCGCCTGCGGGTGCTGGCGCTCATCGCCGAAGCCGAGCTGACGGTGTCGGATCTCACCGAGATCCTGCGCCAGTCGCAGCCGCGCATTTCGCGCCACCTGAGGCTGCTGGTCGATGCCGGCCTGATCGAGCGCTACCGCGAGGGCAACTGGGCGTTCTTCCGCATCGCCGAGCTCGGCGGCGCGGCGACCGTGGCGCGAGATCTGATCGCCCGGCTCGATCCCGCCGATCCGGTGATCGTCCGCGACCGCGAACGCCTGGCCGAGGTCCGGTCCGCTCGCGCCGCCGCCGCCCAGGCGTATTTCCGCCAGCACGCCGCCGAGTGGGACCGCATCCGCCGGCTGCACGTGGCCGATGAGGCGGTCGAGGCGGCGATTGCGAAGGCGCTCGCCGCTCGGCCGTTCCGCTCGCTGCTCGATCTCGGCACCGGCACCGGCCGCATCCTCGAGCTGTTCGGTCCCGAGCTCGAGCGCGGCCTCGGCATCGATCTGTCGCTCGACATGCTGGCGGTGGCGCGCGCCAGGCTCGAGCGTGCCGGACTGCGCCACTGCAGCGTCCGCCAGGGCGACATCTACGACCTAGCGGTGCCGCGCGATTCATTCGACGTGGTGGTGATCCACCAGGTGCTGCACTATCTCGACGACGGCGCCAGGGCGATCCGCGAGGCCGCCCGCGTGCTGCGCCCGGACGGCCGGCTGCTGGTCGTCGATTTCGCCCCCCACGAGCTGGAGTTCCTGCGCGAGGAGCATGCGCATCGGCGGCTCGGCTTTGCCGGCGAGGCGGTCGCGCAGTGGATGACCGCCGCCGGGCTCGAGGTGATGTCACACATCAACCTGCCGCCGGAGCCGGGGTCCGACGGCAGGATCGCGGTGTCGCTGTGGCTTGCCCGTGATCCCCGCATCGCATTCGCCGGAACCGCCCGGGAGGTCGCCTGATGGACGCCATTGCCCAGCCGCGCCTGAGCCGCTTCGCCCGGGTCGCCGGAGCGAGCCGTGTGCGCGTGTCGTTCGAGTTCTTTCCGCCGCGCACCGCCGAGATGGAGCAGACGCTGTGGGAGGCGATCCGGCGGCTCGAGCCGCTCGGGCCCGCCTTCGTGTCGGTGACCTACGGGGCCGGCGGCTCGACGCGCGAGCGCACCCACACGACGGTCAAGCGCATCCTCGCCGAGACGGCGCTGGAGCCGGCCGCGCATCTGACCTGCGTCGCCGCCTCGTGCGAGGAGATCGATGAGGTGATCCGCGCCTACTGCGAGGCCGGGGTGCGGCATATCGTGGCGCTGCGCGGCGACCCGCCCGGCGGGGCGGGCGAGCGCTACGCCCCGCATCCCGGAGGCTATGCCAACGCGGCCGAGCTCGTCGCCGGGATCAAGCGCATCGCCGACGTCGAGGTCTCGGTCTCCGCCTACCCGGAGCGGCATCCCGACAGCGCGACGGTCGATGCCGACATCGACATGCTCGCCGCCAAGGTCGACGCCGGCGCCAGCCGCGCGATCACCCAGTTCTTCTTCGAGAACGACCTGTACTTCCGCTACCTCGACCGGGTGCGGGCGCGCGGCATCACCATCCCGATCGTGCCCGGGCTGCTGCCGGTGCAGAATTTCAAGCAGGCGCGATCGTTCGCCCAGCGCTGCGGCACCTCGGTGCCGCAGTGGCTCGCCGACCGGTTCGATGGCCTCGAGCAGGATGTCGCGACGCGCAAGCTGATCGCCGCCGCCGTCGCCGCCGAGCAGGTCCTCGATCTGGTCGATCGCGGGGTCAGCGACTTCCACTTCTACACCATGAACCGCGCCGACCTCGTCTACGCGGTCTGCCACCTCCTCGGGCTGCGCCCGGAGGCGGACGCTGAAGCGCAAAGCCAATCAGCAGCGCCCCCTCTCCCCATCGGGGAGAGGGTCGGGGTGAGGGGGTAACGACGGTGAATGGAGCCGACGGCAGCGAAGCATGATCGTCAAGGTCGACAGAGCGCGACGACTGCGCCGCGACCAGACCGACGCGGAGCGCGTGCTTTGGCTTCAGCTGCGCGATCGTCGTCTGCGAGGATTGAAGTTCAAGAGGCAGGTGCCCATTGATCGCTATGTCGTGGATTTTCTCTGCACGGAGGCGCACCTCGTCATCGAGCTCGACGGCGGACAACATGCGACACTGGACGAGTCCAATCGAACGAAGATCCTCGAGGCCATGGGCTATCTCGTGGTCAGATTCTGGAACAATGATGTGCTCGAAAATATCGATGGCGTGCTCGAAGAGATCTTGAGCGTTATCGATCGGCCCGAACCCCCTCACCCCGACCCTCTCCCCATCCGAACCCGGGTGTTCCCGGGTTCGGATATTCATAGAATCGCACAAAGTCGGAAACATCCGACTTTGTGTGGGGAGAGGGGGAAGAAGAGTGCCCGCGGCAATGTCAGCACATAACAAATCCTCCATCGAAACCGACCTGAGGCGGCTCGCCGCAGAGCGCATCCTGGTGCTCGACGGCGCCATGGGCACCATGATCCAGACGCTCGGACTCGACGAGCAGGGCTATCGCGGCGCCCGCTTCGACGCCTGGAACCGCGAGCTGCGCGGCAACAACGATCTGCTCAACCTCAGTCGCCCGGAGTCGATCCGCGCCATTCACCTCGCCTACTTCGAGGCCGGCGCCGACATCGTGGCGACCAATACGTTCTCCTCGACCGCGGTGGCGCAGGCCGACTACGGCATGGAGCACATCGCCTACGAGCTCAATCTCGCCGGCGCCCGGCTCGCCCGCGAGGCCGCCGTCATCGCCGAGACGGACGGTCGGCGGCGCTTCGTCGCCGGCGCGCTCGGGCCGACCAATCGCACCGCCTCGATCTCGCCCGACGTCAACCGGCCGGGATTCCGCGCCATCTCGTTCGACGGGCTGCGCGAAGCCTATGGCGAGCAGGCGCGCGGCCTGATCGACGGCGGCGTCGATATCCTGCTGGTCGAGACCATCTTCGACACCCTCAATGCCAAGGCGGCGATCGCGGCGATCCTCGAGATCTTCGAGGCGCGCGGCATCCGGCTCCCGATAATGATCTCCGGCACCATCACCGATCTCTCCGGGCGCACGCTCTCGGGCCAGACCCCGGAGGCGTTCTGGAACTCGGTCCGCCACGCCACCCCGGTGTCGGTCGGGCTCAACTGCGCGCTCGGCGCCCGCGAGATGCGGGCGCACGTCGCCGAGATCGCCCGCGTCGCCGACACGCTGGTGTGCGCCTATCCGAATGCCGGGCTGCCCAACGAGTTCGGCCTCTACGACGAGAGCCCCGACTTCATGGCCGGGCTGCTCGGCGAGTTCGCCGCCTCCGGCCTCGTCAACATCGTCGGCGGCTGCTGCGGCACCACGCCCGAGCATATCCGGGCGATCGCCGATGCGGTCGCCGGCAAGGCGCCGCGGCCGATTCCCGACGTGGCGCCGCTGCTGCGGCTCGCCGGCCTCGAGCCGTTCACGCTCAGCCCCGAGATCCCCTTCGTGAACGTGGGCGAGCGCACCAACGTCACCGGCTCCACCAAGTTCCGCAAGCTGGTGACGTCCGGCAATCTGGGCGCGGCGCTCGACGTCGCGCGCGACCAGGTGCTCAACGGCGCGCAGATCATCGACGTCAACATGGACGAGGGCCTGCTCGATTCGGAAGCCGCCATGGTCCAGTTCCTCAACCTGGTCGCCGCCGAGCCCGATATCGCGCGCGTCCCGGTGATGGTCGACTCGTCCAAGTTTCACGTCATCGAGGCCGGCCTGAAATGCCTGCAGGGCAAGGCGGTGGTCAACTCGATCTCGATGAAGGAAGGCGAGGCGGAGTTCATCCGCCAGGCCAGGCTGGTGCGCCGCTACGGCGCCGCCGTCGTGGTGATGGCGTTCGACGAAAAAGGCCAGGCCGACACCTTCGAGCGCAAGACCAGAATCTGCGCCCGAGCCTACGACATCCTGGTCAACCAGGTCGGGTTCCCGCCCGAGGACATCATCTTCGACCCGAACATCTTCGCGGTGGCGACCGGCATCGAGGAGCACGACGGCTACGGCGTCGCCTTCATCGAGGCGGTGCGCTGGATCCGCAAGAATCTTCCGCACGTCCACGTGTCGGGCGGGGTTTCCAACCTGTCATTCTCGTTCCGCGGAAACGAGGCGGTGCGCGAGGCCATGCACTCGGTGTTCCTGTTCCATGCCATCGCGGCCGGCATGGACATGGGCATCGTCAACGCCGGCCAGATGGCGCTCTACGACGATCTCGATCCCGAGCTGCGCGAGGCCTGCGAGGACGTCGTGCGCAACCGCCGGGCCGACTCGACCGAGCGCCTGCTGGCGCTCGCCGACCGCTACCGCGGTCACGGCAAGGAGAAGAAGGAGGCCGATCTCGCCTGGCGCCAATGGCCGGTGGAGAAGCGGCTGACCCACGCGCTGGTCCACGGCTTCACCGATTTCATCGCCGTCGACGTCGAGGAGGCGAGGTTAGCCGCCGCCCGCCCGCTGCACGTGATCGAGGGGCCGCTGATGGCCGGCATGAACGTCGTC
>JBEKZK010000219.1:0-6956 GCA_049509935.1 Xanthobacteraceae bacterium
AATCGTCCGCTCGCGTTGTGATAGGAATAGAGGCCCCGGAGAGCGCGCAGCTGGTACTCGGTATCGCCAAGGCTCTGCGCAATGTCGAGTGCCTTCGTGAAGGCTGCTCCAAGCTCGGAAGCCTCGGATGTCGATGCGCCCAGCGCGGCGTGCAGCCGCATTTCCAGACGCGGGTCCCGGCCCTCTCCGGCTCCGAGAGTGTCGAGCGCCTGGTGAACGCGACTGCGGCATTCCTCGAGCAGTGACAGACGCACCCAGAGTGGGGCCGCGGCGGCCGTCAGCGACCCCGCGGTCGATCCTTGATCGCCTGACGAAAAGGCCCAGTCGAGCGCCGCGCGCAGATTGTCGATCTCGTGGGCGTAGTCGGCCAGCCAGTCGTCAGCAGGTCGTGCCGCCGATTCACCATCGGCGCGCTCGAAAAGTCTGCGGTAGTAGGCGGCGTGACGGCGCGCGACCTGCTGGCGCTCGCCGCTCTCGTCGAGCGTTTCGATCGCATACGCGCGGGTGGTTGCGAGCAGCCGAAACCGCGGTTTGGTGCTGCTGACATCCGCAACGACCAACGATTTCGCCACCAGATCGGCCAAGAGGTCGATCGCCTCGCCGCCTGTCGCTGCCGAGTGCATCGCCACGGCCGCAGCAGCCTCGACGGTGAAGAAGCCAGAAAATATGCCAAGAGACCTGAAGAAACGTTGCTCGTCCTCGCTCAGCAGGCGGTAGCTCCACTCGATGACGGCGCGCATCGTCCGATGCCGCGGCGCTGCCGTACGGCGCCGTGCCCCCAGCAGCGGCAGGCTGTCGTCCAGACCGGCGGCAAGGCCTTCGACCCCGAGCACCTCGACACGCGGTGCGGCGAACTCGATCGCCAGCGGCAAGCCATCCAGCCAGCGGCAAATCTCGCCGACCAGCGGAGCGTTCGCATCGCTCAGCGCGAAGTCGTCGACGATTGCGGTGACGCGTTCGACGAATAGCTGCACGGCGGGGAAGGCCGCCGCCTCGGCGGCGGTCAGCCTGGACGATGCCTGCGGGCTCCCCAGCGGCGGCAGACGGTACTCGTTTTCACCCGCTACCCGGAGGGGCTCCCTGCTGGTCGCCAAAATATCGACGTCCTTCGCTCCACCGAGAAGCGCCGTCACCAGGTTGGCCACTTCGTCGATGACATGCTCGCAATTGTCGATGAGGAGGAGCATCCGGTTGTCTCTGACGGCAGCGACAAGTCCGTGAATCGGATCTTCGGCACGGATCTGAAGGCCGAGCGCCGTCGCCACCGCGCTCGGCACCAGGCGTGGGTCGCCGAGCGGCGCCAGATCGACCAGCCAGACGCCGTGCTCATAACTGGCGATCATGCGCTCGGCGACGGCAAGGGCGGCTGTGGTCTTGCCAATGCCTCCAGGCCCGACGATCGTCACCAGGCGCTCGCGCGATAGCCGCGAACCGAGCGCCGCCACGGCTTCCTCGCGGCCGATCATGCGCGTCACGGCGAGTGGCAGGTTGTGCATACTCGCCGGCGCGATGGTCGGAAGCAGCGGGGTACGCGATGGCTCACCAAGGCGAAGCGGCGCGACGAAATTGTAACCGCGTCCTGGAACGGTGACGATGTAGCGTCGCCCACCTTGGCCGTCGCCGAGGGCACGACGCAAGGCACTCACCTGAATCTTCAGATTCGCCTCTTCGACGAACGTTTGCGGCCAGGCGCGAGCCATCAGCTCGGTCTTGGCGACCACCTCGCCAGCGCGCTCGACCAGAGCGGCGAGAATGTCGAAGGCGCGGCTGCCGAGCCGCACCGGCTTGTCGCCCTCCAGCAGCAGCCGTTGCTCTTCAAGGAGCCGGAACGGGCCAAACGAGATCGTGCGTCCGTTCATCTATTGAGGTCCCGCCATTCTCCTTTTACCATTTTTTACTTGACGGAGGCCAGATCCGAGTCGCCCGGCATGCGGCGGTGCGAGCGCCGCGTCGACACAGCAGGGCACCGGCGACACTTGATTCCCGGTCGCTGCGGCGATGCCCGAACCGTCCGCAGCGCGGCCTGTTTGCCCGGCCTGGTCGCTCAGAGGGGGCAATTCGCGTGTCCGCGATACCCAGCGCCGGTCCGGTTCGCCGCCGGACGCTGCCCGGCATCGTTCGACGATGCGTGCCGGGCTCTCCCGCTCGGAAGCTCCGGCCCGACGTTCGCGCCGGCTCCCCAGGACCGGCGCAGCGGCGACGTTCTACCGGCGGACGTTATGCGAATTTACCGCCTCACATGGACATTTACCGCTCGGGGCTGGGCCGCGGTGCGATCATACGCTCAACGCTATGGGCGAATGCCTGGGAGAACCGTGGGCATTTTGGGTGAGGCTGAAGCTTCTCGAAGAATGGAGGAAACCGTGTTCCGCGAGCGGATGATGGGCTTCACCCTGGTTCCGCACACAGCGCTGAACGGCGCGCACTCGGACGGTGGCTCTCAGGTCTTGTGGGATTGCGAGGAACGCGTCTTTTGCCGCGGCTGGCGAGTGGACGACAACGGCAAAAGGCGCGCCGTGCTGCTCGTCGTTCCTGCCGCCGACCACCCGTCCCGCTCGACCCTCGAGCGCCTCATCCACGAATACGAACTGAAGGATGAGCTCGACGGGGCATGGGCGGTGCGCCCGCTGGACCTCGTGCGCGACGCCGGTCGAACCATGCTGGTGCTCGAGGATGCGGGCGGCGAGCCGCTCGACCGGCACCTCGGCGCGCCCATGGAGGTGGGACGATTTCTGCCCCTGGCCATCGACATGACCATTGTGCTGGGCAAGCTTCACCAGCGCGCCCTCGTCCACAAGGACATCAAGCCGGCCAATATCCTGGTCAATGGCGCGACCGGCGAGGTGCGACTGACTGGGTTCGGCATCGCCTCACGCCCGGCGCGCGAGCACCAGTCGCCTCACCCTCCCGAGACGCTCGCCGGCACCCTCGCCTACATGGCGCCCGAGCAGACCGGACGGATGAACCGGTCCATCGATTCCCGCTGCGACCTCTACGCCCTGGGCGTCACCTTCTACCAAATGCTCACCGGTGCCCTGCCATTCACCGCTGCCGACCCCATGGAATGGGTGCACTGCCACCTCGCCAGACGGCCGGTGCCGCCCGCCGAGGTGCTGAAGGATATCCCCGGCGTCGTCTCGGCGATCGTCATGAAGCTGCTCGCGAAGAGCGCCGAAGACCGCTATCAGACCGCCTGCGGCCTCGAAAGCGACCTTCGCAGCTGCCAGACCGAATGGGAGGCACGGCGGCGGATCGGCGACTTTGCCCTCGGCGAGCACGACACGCCCGACCGCCTGCTGATTTCCGAGAAACTCTACGGCCGGCGATCCGAGGTCGAGACCTTGCTCCGCGCCTTCGATCGCGTCGTCGACGGTGGCGCCCCGGAGCTGGTCCTGGTCTCGGGCGATCCCGGCATCGGCAAATCATCGGTCGTCAACGAGCTCCATCGAGTGCTTGTTCCATCGCGCGGGCTTTTCGCATCGGGAAAGTTCGATCGGTACAAGCGCGATATCCCCTATTCGACCGTCACGCAGGCTTTTCTGAGCCTGATACGACCATTGCTCGGCAAGAGCGATCCGGATCTGGCGGCGTGGCGCGATGCGTTTCGTGATGCACTGGGCCCGAACGGACGGCTCATCGTCGACCTGGTCCCGGAGTTGAGCCTGATTATCGGAGATCAACCACCGGTCCCCGAGCTTCCATCCCAGGACGCGCAAGGCCGCTTTCAGTCGGTTTTGCGGCGGTTTCTCGCCGTGTTTGCCAAGCCGGAGCATCCACTGGTCCTGTTCCTCGACGATTTGCAATGGCTCGATTCCGCAACACTGAACGTACTCGAGGTTCTATTGACCGAGCCCGTGCAGCATTTGTTGTTGATCGGCGCTTACCGCGACAATGAAATAAATTCCGAACATCCTCTGAAGTCCAAGCTCGAAGCGATCCGCAGAGCTGGAGCGGCCGTCAGCGAGATCACGCTTGCGCCGCTCTCCCGCGAAGACCTCGGACAATTGATCGGGGATGCTCTTCGCTGCGAGCCACGACGCGCCACCCCTCTGGTCCAGCTGGTTCACGAGAAGACGGCCGGCAATCCATTTTTCGCCGTCCAGTTCCTGACCACCCTCGCCGAAGAGGGCCTCATCGGGTTCGATCCGAAGAATGGTGCCTGGACCTGGGATCTGGAGGGAATCAACGCCAAGGGATTCACCGAAAACCTCGTGGATTTGATGCTGGTACGATTGAGGCGCCTGCCATCGCCCACGCAGGACACCCTGAAGCTGCTCGCCTGCATCGGCAACGGTGCCGAGGCGGCGATGCTCGAGCAGGTGCTCGGCGTCACGACGGGGGAAATTGATGAAAGCCTGCGTGTGGCGGTCGAGTCTGGAATCATCGTCTCCCGCTGGGGGCAGTACCGATTCCTCCACGATCGCGTGCAGGAAGCGGCCTACGCGCTCATCCCCTGCGCCTCGCGTCCTGCCCTTCACTTGCAGGTGGGGCGGGGGCTCCTGGCGGAGCTGAGAGACGAGGACCTCGCCGAAAGGATCTTCGACATCGTCAACCAGCTGAACATCGGCGTGCCGGCCGCCACCGATGTCAACGAGAAGGCACGAATAGCCCGGCTCAATCTTCAGGCGGGATTGCGAGCAAAGGCTTCCACTGCGTACGCGTCGGCCTGCAGCTACTTTGCCTTCGGGCTCGCCACTTTCGGCGACCGAGCCTGGGAACAGGGCCATGAGCTGGCGTTCAAGCTGCTCCTCGAACGCGCAGAATGCGAGCTGCTGCGCGGGAATTCAGCGGCGTCCGGCGCGCTCATCGAGTTGCTGCTCGCGAACGCGCGGTCGAAAGCGGACCGTACCGAGGGCTACCGGCTGCGGGTCACGTTGCAACTCCTCCATGGCGACATGGCGCTCGCCGTTCGGACGGCACTCGAGTGCCTGAAGATGTTCGATATGACGTTTCCCGAACGCCCCACCGCCGAGGACGTTCGCGACGAATACGACGACCTGCTGCGCCGGATGGGATCCCGATCGATCGAGAGCCTGCTCGATCTTCCGCTGATGGAAGATCCGGAGATCCGCGCGCTGAGCGGCATATTGCTGATACTCGGCCAATCCTCTTATTTCGTCGACGAGCATCTCTATGGCATGCTCGCCTTTCGGATGGTCAAGCTTTCGATCGACTTCGGACACAGCTCATCCTGCACAGTAGGATACGGCGGTGTGGGGATCATCCTCGGTCCCAAATTCGACCGCTTTGGCGATGGCGAGCGGTTCGCCCGGGTCGCGGTCGACGTTACCGAGCGTCACGGCTTTCTGGCGCACCGGCCTGGTGCCTACGTCCTCCTGCAGATGGCATCTCTGTGGACCCACACGATCGATGAAGCGCTGGCGTGCCTCGATTCCGCGGACAGCTCCGCCCTCGAGACCGGGGAGGTCGTGTTCGCGTGCATCAGCGCAGAGCACCGGGTGACGAACCTGCTGGCCCGGGGCGAGACCCTGGATTCGATTTGGCCGCAGTCGGTGAGCTCCCTGGCATTCGTTCGCAAAAAGGGTTACGCGCATATCATCGATATCGTGCTCGCGATCCAGCACTTCATCGCTACCCTGCGAGGCGATACCTCTGATGACAGCCTCGTAGGCGATGAGGCAACCCTGCTACGAACCGGCCTCCCGGTCGTGCAATGCTTCTACTGGATCCTCCAGCTCCAGCTCCGCTACGTGATGGGAGATGCCGCGGGCGCCGTCGAAGCGGCGGAAAGGGCCAGACCAGTCCTGTGGTCGGCGAGCTGCCACGTCCAGGCCGGCACTTTTCGCTACTATCATGCGCTTGCGCTCCTCGGCGCCATGCGATCGGCGCGGACAACCGTGTCGGACACGCTTCGAGCGGATCTCGAGGACAGCCTTGACACGCTCCGAACCCTGGCCGACAGCGCGCCCCACACGTACGCGCACAAGCATGCGCTGGCCGCCGCGGAGCTGGCGGGTATGGAGGGCCGGGACCTGGACGCCATGCGCCTCTATGACCAGGCTGTCCGCGAGGCACTGGAAAAGGGCTTCATCCAGGACTCGGCGGTTGGTGCCGAGCTCGCGGCCGACTTCTTCGCGCTTCGGGGTCTCGAGAAGGTTGCCCACACCTATCGACGCGAGGCGCGCGAACTCTATCACCGCTGGGGCGCCTCGGCCAAGGTCGCCCAGCTCGACCTGCGGCATCCGGATATCGCGCCGCATCCGACCCTCCCGGCAGCCGAAACGTCGCTCGAACACCTCGACCTCGCGACGGTGATCAAGGTTTCGCAAGCCGTTTCCGGAGAAATCGTTCTCGGAGATCTGATCGACACGCTGATGCGTACCGCGATGGCGCAGGCGGGTGCCGAGCGTGCGCTGTTGATCCTGCTGAATGGGCCGGAGCCTCGGATCGCGGCGGAGGCAACGATCAGCCGCGATGCGGTGGCCGTGCATTTGCGCGACGAGCCCGTGGCCGAGCACTTGCTGCCCGTCTCGCTGTTGCAATACGTCCTGCGTTCCCGCGAGAGCGTCATTCTCTACGATGCCGCGGCTCAGTCCCCATTCGGCGAGGATTCCTACATCCGTCAGCACCGGGTCCGATCCGTGCTGTGCATGCCGCTGCTCAATCAGGCCAACCTCATCGGCGTGCTCTACCTGGAAAACAACCTGACGCCTCGCGTCTTCGCGCCGGCCCGATTCGCAGTGCTCAAGGTGATCGCCGCGCAAGCTGCGGTCTCGCTGGAGAATACCCGACTGTACCGCGATCTCGCGGAACGCGAAGCCAAGATCCGGCGTCTCGTCGACTCCAACATCATCGGCATCGTCACCTGGGACATGGAAGGCCGGATCATCGAGGCCAATAGCGCGTTTCTCCACTCGGTGGGATACGACCATGAGGATGTGGCCTCGGGCCGCATGCGCTGGACCGACCTGACCCCGCCGGAATGGCTCGACCGC
>JBEKZK010000022.1:0-15909 GCA_049509935.1 Xanthobacteraceae bacterium
GGCGCCGATCGAGATCCCGGAGAACCAGTCGGGCTCGACGTCGTGGGCCGCAAACGCCTCATAGACGCCGGCCTGATAGGCGCCCAGCGCGCCGCCCCCCTGGAGAACCAGAGCGGTCTGCGCGAACGTCGGGTCGGGCATGATCAGCACTCATCGAAAGGCGCGTCGCGCAGAGGACGCGTCGGATTTTCCCGGCCGGTGAAGCGATCGACCGCGCCGGCATGATAGTCCGCCGCCAGGTCCTGCGCGATAGCGCCGGCCCGGGCGCAACCTGCGGGCCCGGCAACCGGTTCTCCGGTGCACGGCAGATGCCGCCCCCGCCGCGCAACCGGCGGACCAATCGCGGCACAATATTGCCTCATCGGTGCCCAAGTCGCGAGGACTGTTTGCTTCGAGCGCGAGCTGCGGCTCAACGACGCCCTCGTCTTCACAAACGTCAGGCTGTCGCTGTATGCGGTGAGCTGGCGCATGCCGCCCGCGACCGCCGGCTCCCGGCGAGGACCGCTACCCTGCGCGTCGGCACGGGCTCGTCCGGAACCAGGCTGCGGTTCGCAGGTTGTGGAGCACGATGAAGCTCTTCCAATGCCATGGCTGCGGCCAGCCGCTCTATTTCGAGAACGCGCGATGTCCGAGCTGCGACCGGACGCTCGGCTATCTGGTGGCGGCCACGACGCTGTCCCCGCTCGAGCCGGCGGCCGACTGGGCATGGCGTGCGCTCGCCCGTCCCGACCGGCTCTATCGGCTGTGCGCCAATGCGGAGCATGGGGTGTGCAACTGGCTGGTCGACCCCGGCGGCACCCAGGCGTTCTGCCTCGCCTGCCGGCACAATCGCACGATCCCCGATCTGTCGATGCCGGGCAACCTCGCGCACTGGCGCAAGATCGAGATCGCCAAGCACCGTCTGTTCTACACCCTGCTGGCGCTCGGCCTTCAGCTGGAGACCCGGGCGGAGAATCCGCGGGGCCTGATCTTCGATTTTCCCGCCAACCCCGCCGGCTCGGCCCGGGTACTGACCGGCCATGCCGACGGGCTCATCACCATCAATCTGGCGGAGGCCGACGATGCCGAGCGCGAGCGCGAGCGTACCGCGATGGGTGAGCCCTACCGCACGCTGCTCGGGCATTTCCGTCACGAGATCGCCCACTACTACTGGGACCGCATCGCCGACGCCGGATCGATCGAGGAATTCCGCGCCCTGTTCGGGGACGAGCGCCGGGACTACGCGGCGGCGCTGGCGCGCCACTATGCGCAAGGGGCGCCGGCGGACTGGGCCGAACGCCACGTGACGAGCTACGCCAGCGCCCATCCGTGGGAGGATTTTGCCGAGACCTTTGCGCACTACCTGCACATGGTCGACACCCTGGAGACGGCGGAAAGCTTTGGCCTGAGGATCGGCCCCACCGCCGCGGCGGACGGTCTCGCCGCCAAGGTCGACTTCGACCCGCACACCGCCGACCTCGACCGGCTGGTCAAGGCCTGGTTGCCGCTGACCTTCGCGCTCAACGCGATCAACCGCAGCATGGGCATGCCCGACCTCTACCCGTTCGTGCTGGCACCCACCGTGATGTTCAAGCTCGCCTTCATCCACGGGCGGATCCGGACGCTCAGCGGACGCGCCGCCAAGGGCAAGCCCGGCCAGGCGCTGCGCGCCGCCGCCACCGTGCTGACCACCCGGATCGGCGCGATCGAGACGTCGTGAGATCGATCCGGCCGCATGCCGGCCGGCGCCGCCGCGGCGACGGATAGGTAGTTCAACCCATCGATCTGTTAGGCCGGACGTAACGGGCGCCGACGCACGGTGCTGCGTGGCGCGCAAACTCTCCCGGCAGGTCGAGCAGGTGTCTCAATCTTCGTCATGCCCGAAGGACAGCGGCTGTGGTCCGAGCAGGGGCCCTGCGCGGCACTCCTCTACGCGCTCAGCTTCGCACCGGTGGTCACCATCGGTTTCCGCGAGGACTATCGCACCGGCTACGAGATCGCCCGGCATGCGCTGACGGTCGGCGAGGCGCGTCACTACGAGCCGGAGACGTCGCGGGCGCGGCTCGGCTTCGGTTACATGGCCTCGCACTGGTTCGAGCCGCTGGAGGACGGCATCGAGCAATGCCGGCGCGCCCGCGAGGGTCTGCTGCGCGTGGGCGCGCTGCAGTCCGCCTCGGTGACCTACAACGCCACCCTCTATGCGCTGCTCGACTGTGCGGCCACGCTCGACGAATGCGATGCCGAGGTCGAGGCTGCCTGGGGCCTCGCCGTGCGCTACGGCAACGAGAGCGCCATGGCGTCCTATCTGCCGGTGCGCCAATTGATCCGCGCGCTGCGCGGCCAAACCACGGCGCCGGGCAGCCTCTCGGACGCGTCGCTCGACGAAGCCGCGCAACTGGCAAGCGTCGCCGCCTATCCGCCGACCGCCGCGGCCCATCATGCGATGGTGGCGCTCGCCGCTGCGCTGTTCGGCGATTGGCCGCGGCTGGCGCGGCACAGCGAGGCGGCGATGCGGCTGATGCCCACGATCGTGGCGCTCTATCGCGCCGCAACCGTGCATCTGATGCGGGCGCTGGCGCTCGCCGAGCAGATCCGCAGCTCCGCGGACGAGGAGCGTGCCGGGCCGCTCGCCGCGCTCGACACCAGCCGGGACTGGCTCGCGCGCCGCGCCGCCGACGCCCCGATGAACTATCTGCATCTGCTGCGGCTGGTCGAGGCCGAGCGGGCCTGGGCGGTGGGCGCACGGTGGGAGGCCGCAGCGGCCTTCGAGGCGGCTCTGCACGAAGCGCGAAGCGGGCAGCGGCCGTGGCATCGCGCGCTGATCACCGAGCGCGCCGGACTGTTCTATCTGACGCACGGCATCGAGCTCGGTGCCGGGCGCGCATTGCTCGCCGAGAGCAGGACACTGTATGCGGCCTGGGGAGCGACCGCCAAGGTCCGGCATCTCGAGCAGAGCCACAGCTTTCTGCGCAACCGCGACCCCGCCCCCCATGCGCCATCGCGCGGCAGCGTCAGCGTCTCCTCCGACGCGCTCGACCTCGTCGGCGTACTGCGGGCATCACAGGCGCTGAGCTCGGAGACCAGCCTGGAAAAGCTGCAGGCACGGATCGTCGAGCTGGTCGGCGCCATGACCGGCGCCACCGGCGTTGTGGTGCTGCTGTGGGGCGAGGATCCGCCCGGGTGGCATCTGCCCGGCGACGACGCGGCCCTGTCGCTGGAGACCGCAGCCGCCCGCGGCCTGCTGCCGCTCTCGGCCGTGCGTTATGCCGACCGCACCCGCGAGCCGGTGCTGGTCGAGGACGCCAGGCACGATCCCCGCTTCGCATCCGATCCCTACGTCGAGGCGCTGGATTGCTGCTCGCTGCTGCTGGTCCCGATCCTCAGCCACGGCGCGCCCCGCGCCATGCTGCTGCTCGAGAACAGGCTCGCCCACGGCGCGTTCACGGTCGATCGCCTCGAGGCGGTCACGCTGATCGCCGGGCAGCTCGCGGTGTCGTTCGACAATGCGCTGCTCTACGCCTCGCTCGAGCGCCGGGTCGCCGACCGGACCACCGCACTCGAGGAGGCCAACCGGCGGCTGGCGACGCTGAGCATCACCGACGCGCTCACCGGGCTCGCCAACCGGCGACGGTTCGACGAGGTGCTCGAGGCCGAGTGGCAGCGGGCGCTGCGGCAGCGCGGCTGGATCGGCATGGTGCTGATCGATGTCGATCATTTCAAGTTGTTCAACGACCGCTATGGCCATCTGGCGGGCGACGCCTGCCTCAAGCAGGTCGCCGCCGCTCTCGCCGACAACGCGCGGCGGGGCATCGATCTGGTGGCGCGCTACGGGGGCGAAGAGTTCGCCATCATCCTGGCGGGCGCCGACATCGATGCCGTCCGAACCGTCGCCGAGCGCTGCCGCGCCGCCGTAGAGGCGCTCGCCGAGCGGCACGCGGGCGCATCACGCGGGATCGTGACCGTCAGCGTCGGCATCGCCGCCGCGACCGCATCGGCGACGATGAGCCCGGCCATGCTGGTCGCGGCCGCCGATGCTGCTCTATATGACGCCAAGCGACTGGGCAGGAACCAGGTGCAGGCGACCTCGCCGGACGCCCCGGCGCTGACCCCGGACGGCGAGCCGCCGGCCCTGCTGCAGCGCGCGACCGCGCGTCAACATTAATCCTTCGCCGCAAGATGAGCGCGGGTCGGCGCGATCGTGGCGCAGCTATTCGGCCGCGATCTGCACCACCGTCGGGGCGTCGCCGGCGACCGTCGTGCGCCGCATGTCGCGGGGCTGCGCCTCGTCGTAGCGGCGCACCCGGTGCATGGTCTGCCGGTTGTCCCAGATGACGAGGTCGTGCGGCGTCCATTTGTGCACGTAGACGTAGGCTGGCTGCGTGGCATGCTCGGTGAGATCGCGCAGCAGCAGGCGCGCCTCCGGCATCGGCATGCCGACGATGGCGCCGGCGTGCGACGACAGATAGAGCGACTTGCGGCCGGTGACCGGGTGGCGGCGTACCAGGCGCTGCAGCACCGGCTTGAACATCTGCTTTTCCTCCTCGCTGTAGTCGAGGAACCCGAGCGAGCCGCGCGAGTACATCAGCGAGTGCTCGCACACCAGATCCTCGATCTCCCGCCGCGTCTCCTCGTCGAGCGCGTCGTAGGCGGCGCGCATGTCGGCGAACTCGGTGTTGCCGCCCTTGCGATTCACCACGCGGGCGGAGAGCAGCGAGTATTTCGCCGGGATGGCGCGGAACGACGAATCCGAATGCCACAGCATGTTGCCGATGTTGAACAGGCGCTGCCGGCTGTCGCGCGCCAGCGGCTTGCCGTCCTTGCCGAGGTTGGAGACGTCGTTCATGCCGGGGGAAAGCCGCTTGTCCTGCGGCTTGGTGACGTTGCCGCCACGCGCATCCTCGATGGCGCCGAAATTCTTGGTGAACGCCATCTGCTGGTCGTCAGTGAGATTCTGGCCGGGAAACACCAGGACGGCGTAGCGGTCCATGCCGGCCTCGATCGCCGCGACCTCATCGACCGACAGCGGCCGCTTGGCATCGATGCCGGCGACCTCGCCGGCGAACACGGGATGAAGTGGACGGATCGTGACCTGCATGGCGTTTCCCCCGCTGCCGGATCTTGGCCGGCGTCTCGATCGGCATTGGTGCGAGCGTATGCCAGGTCATGGTGGATGAAAAGCGGGCGTGACGCGGATGCCCTATCAGCAAACTCCGCTTCCCTGCCCGCGATGGGACCCGCGATGGGAGGGTCGTCCGGCTTCGCTTCGCGAAGGCGGGCGGGGCGGGATGAAGCCACAGGCGCCGAGCCTCGTCGCGGACGCTGTCACCCCACCCGACCGCGCAAGCGCGCGGTCGACCCCCCGATGCTCCCGCTCGCAGGCTCGCCCAATCCCGAGCGCCACCTGCAGATCGGCCACTATTTACAGGTTGCTTCCGGTGCCCAGATCGGATCTCGTGTCAATCGAAGCAGTCGCGACCGCCGCCCGTACAAAGTAAACACGTGGCCGTGTAGCACACACCGGGTGGCCGTGTCAATCCGGTGCCTCTGGCCTCTTGCCCGACATGCATTATATTGCATACCCATGTCGCCCGTGCTCCAAGTCCCGCGACGAACGGAGAGCAGCGCGTCCATGCCGAAGATCACCTTTGTCGATCCCGACGGGACCACGCAGACCGTCGAGGCGGAGATCGGCTCGACCGTGATGGAGACCGCGTTGCGCAACAGCATCGGCGGCATCGTGGCGGAATGCGGCGGCTCGTGCACGTGCGCGACCTGTCTGGTGCACGTCGACGACGCCTGGGCCGACCGCCTGGGCGAGCGCTCGGCGGAGGAGGAGGACATGCTCGACTTCGCCTTCGAGGTGAAGCCGACCTCGCGGCTGTCCTGCCAGCTCATGGTCAGCGAGGCGATCGACGGCCTCGTCGTCCACACGCCGGCCTACCAGGGGCGATAGCGGGCGTCCGCCGGGTGCGCGGACCCGAATAGGGAGGCAGCCGCGCTATAGACAGTTTTTGAAAAATGCCTATAACGCCCCGTCGTGAGGCGCTCGCCACCCTTGCGGTGGCGACCGAGCCCGAGGGTCGAAGCCTCCTCGACGTCCTGCAACGGGCCGACCCGACGTTCTCGGCGCAGATGGGCCTCGATCCCCGCGATCCGCCCAAGCGATTCCGGTCCGCCGCGGGCTTCGAGGTCGACGTCATCACGCGCTACCGCAGGCGCTCCGACGAGGAACGCGCCGTCCGCATTCCCGGTCTCAAATGTGCGGCACAGCCATTGCGCTATCTGGAGTTCCTGATCGCCGATCCGATCATGGCCGTTGCGCTCTATGGCTCGGGAGTGCCGGTGACGATTCCACAACCCGCACGCTATGCGGTCCACAAGCTCGTCGTGGCCCAGGTGCGCAGCGACATGTCCACCAAGCGCAGCAAGGATCTCGCCCAGGCCCGGGAGCTGATCGACGCCCTGCGCGTCAGCGATCCCGACGCCGTCGCCGACGCGCTCGCCGACGCCCGCAGGCGCGGCACCAGATGGAAGGCGCACGTCGACCGATCGCTCCGCGACCTCGGTCTCGACGACGCACACCTGCTATAAGCAGACACGAACCTCGAAATCGGTGCGCCGCCAGGTGATGCAGGACGTCAAGGAACGGGCGGCGCTCGGATCGATCGTCGCCTCGGCGGCGCTCACGCTCGCCAAGACCGTGGTCGGCGTGCTCACCGGCTCGCTCGCCATCCTGTCCGAAGCCGCGCATTCGCTGATCGATCTCGGCGCCACGGTGATGACCTATTTTGCGGTGCGCATCTCCGGCAAGCCGGCCGACGCCGAGCATCACTACGGCCACGGCAAGGTCGAGAGCGTCGCGGCGCTCGCCGAGACGGCGCTGCTGTTCGTGCTCTCGGCGGGAGTGATCTTCGAGGCGGTGCGCCGTCTGGCGAGCCGGGAGGGCCACGCGGTCGAGGCGAGCATTGCGGCGTTCGTGGTGATCGTGGCCTCGATCGGCGTCGATTTCGTGCGCGCCCGGATGCTCGATCGGGTGGCCGCCGAGACGTCGAGCCAGGCGCTGGAGGCGGACGCGCTGCATTTCGGCTCCGACATGTGGTCGTCGCTCGCCGTGCTGGTCGGGCTCGCCGGCGTGGCGCTGGGATTTGCCTGGGCGGATGCGGCCGCCGCAATCGTGGTCGCGGTGTTCGTCTGCCTCGCCGGGTGGCGGCTCGGCAAGCGCACCATCGATGCCTTGACCGACACCGCGCCGCAGGGCGCCGCCGAGCGCATTACCGCGATCGCCCGAAGGATCCCCGGCGTGGTCGCGATCGAGCGCGTGCGCGCCCGCCTGGTCGGCCCCACCGTGTTCGTCGATCTCGCGGTCGCGGTGAGCCGCACCCTGCCGCTCGACCGCGCCACCGCGCTGGAGGCCGAGATCATCCAGGCGATCCGCGCCGAGATGCCGGGCGCCGAGATCACCATCGCGATCAGCCCGCGCGCGCTCGACAGCGAGACCGTGCTCGACACGGTGACGGTGATTGCGCGCAATCGCGGCCTCGCGATCCATCACGTCACCGTCCAGGACGTGCGCGGAAAACTGTCGGTGTCGCTCGACCTCGAGGTCGACGGCAAGCTGACGCTGGGGCAGGCCCACGAGATCGCGAGCGGGCTGGAGACGGCGATTGCCGCGGAGCTCGGCCCCGCCGTCGAGGTCGAGACCCACATCGAGCCGCTGCAGTCCGACGGCCTCGACGGCCGCGACGCCCAGCCCGACCGCGTGGCCGCGATCCACGCCGCGCTCGCCGAGCTCGCCGCCGCGCTCGGCCCGATCCGCGACGTCCACGACGTGCGGGTGCGCGAGACGCCGGCCGGCGAGATCGTCAACTTCCACTGCCTGATCGACCCCTCCTCCAGCGTCCGCGACATGCACGAGAAGGTCGACGCCGTCGAGCAGGGGCTCAAGCGCCGCTGGCCCTCGATCGAGCGCGTGATCGGGCACGCCGAGCCGCGGCGGTGAGGACGCTCAGCTCGGATTGACGCAAAGACCGTAGGGTGGGCAAAGCGAAGCGTGCCCACCGAAGCGAATCCTGCGATCGCCGCATCCGAGCGATGGTGGGCACGGCGCGAAGAGCGCCTTTGGCCACCCTACGGTCCTGCGTTCGCTCAGCTCGGATTGACGCCGACGATCAGCCGATCGAGCGCGAGCTTGACGCCGGCGGCGTCGGCGTCACGGTTGCCGATTACCGCCTCCTCGAGCTCGCCGGCGCGGCGGCCGATCTCGTGCAGGCCGAACACGCCGGCGGCACCGGCGAGCGCATGGGCGAACGCCCGGATGCTGGCGAGAACCGCGCTCGTGTCCTCCACCTGCTCGAGCATCGATCGGCATTCCGCCAGCGCCTTCACGTCCGATTGCAGCCGGCGCATGAACCCGTGGAACAGCGCCTTCATGCCGGCGGCACGCAGATGTCCGCGCACGCACGCCGGCAGCGTCGTCGGGTCGAACGGCTTGGCGATCACGCCCGCGGCGCCGAGCTCCTGCAGATGCTGATGGTCGCCGACGGCCGCCCGGGCGGTCATGAACACGACCGGGATGCGCGAGGTATTCTCGTTGTCGCGCAACTGCGCCAGCATCGCCGGCCCGTCCATGCCCGGCATGGCGACGTCGCTGAGAATGAGGTGCGGCGACCAGTCGGACACCATCGCCAGCGCGTCGCGGCTCGACCCGCAGCTGCGCACCGTAAAGCCCGGGTCCTGGCCGAGCGATTTCTCGACCATCGCGCGGATGTCCGGCTCGTCGTCGATGTGGAGAATGCGCAGGGCGTTCATCGCCGGCTCCTGTCCGCCCGTTCTCGCCCGCCCGCGCCGCCGACGGGTCGCCGACGGCGCCGTCCATCGCGGCGCGATGGATTTTCTCCTCCGAGCACCGCCCGCGCCCCGGCGCGTCCGGCACGGCGCTTACGCACTACAGCATGTCCCGGCGAAGTGGACCCGGTTCGCCGATCAAGGACATGCGCCGACAAGGAATCTACAGCGCTTCCCGGGGCGGGGTGCCGCAACAAGTGGTTCACTGTGACCGGGAAGCGCTGTAGAGCCCCGCCGACGAGCGATGCAAGGGGCGGCACGGCGCGCCCAAATTTTGATCTCTCGCGGGATTGACATTATTGCGGCGAGACGCGTGTATTCGTGGGCGAACACCGACGATGGCGGCGGGATCGGCCCGTGACATCCGGCTCATGAAGCCTCCGGTTCTCGCCTGATCGGCGGGCCGGGGGCTTCTTGCTGTTGCGAAAGTCGAACCATGGACGAGCATCACCCCGAAAGCGACATCATCGTCGCATGCATCCAGATGAAGCCGGTCGTGGCCGCCAAGGAAGCCAACGTCCGGCGCAGCCTCGCGCTGATCGCAGAAGCCGCCGCCAAGGGCGCGCGGCTGGTCGTGCTGCCGGAGCTCGCCAACTCGGGCTACGTGTTCGCCGATCGCGCCGAGGCATTCGGCCTCGCCGAGGAGATCCCCGACGGCGCGACCAGCCGGGCCTGGATCGACGCGGCGCGCCGCCACGACCTCATCATCGTCGCCGGCATCGCCGAGCGCGAGGGCGCCGCGCTGTACAATTCGGCCATCGTGGTCGGGCCGACCGGCCACATCGGCACGTTCCGCAAGATGCATCTGTGGAACGCCGAGAACCTGTTCTTCGAGCCCGGCAACCTCGGCTTCCCGGTGTTCAGGACCCCGATCGGGCGGATCGGCGTCGCCATCTGCTACGACGGCTGGTTCCCGGAGACGTTTCGCCTCCACGCGCTGCAGGGCGCCGATATCGTCTGCGTGCCCACCAACTGGGTGCCGATCCCCGGACAGGAGCCGGGCCGCCAGGCGATGGCCACCATCCTGCACCAGGCGGCCGCGCACTCGAACTCGATCTTCATCGCCTGCGCCGACCGGGTGGGCACCGAGCGCGGCCAGCCGTTCGAGGGCCAGAGCGTGATCGTGAGCTGCACCGGCTGGCTGGTGGCCGGCCCGGCCACGCGCGACGACGAGGAGATCATCACCGCCCGGATCAACCTGTCGGACGCGCGGCGCAAGCGCAACTGGAACGCCTTCAACCAGGTCCTGCGCGACCGTCGCACCGACGCCTACGGCGAGATGCTGGGCGCCGAGGTCAAGCCGGGCTGGTATTGAGCGCGCTGCACTCCGGCGATTCACCAACCACCATCAAACGGGAGCTCAGACATGCATCGCAGACACTCGACCATTGCCGCCGGACTGACCGCCTTGCTCGGACTCTGTCCGGCCGCGTCGGCCCTTGCCGAGAGCGACATCAAGATCGGCGTGCCGGTCGGGCTGTCGGGCGCCAACAGCGTCGTTGCCCCGTCGGTCGTCCAGTCGGCCGAGCTTGCGGTGGAGGAGATCAACAAGGCCGGCGGCGTGCTCGGCCGCAAGCTCTCGCTCGAGGTCGCCGACGACGCCTCCGGCGCGGCGGGCGCCCAGAAGGCGTTCGATGCGCTCGTGTTCCAGAAGAAGGTCGACGTCCTGATCTCGATGGAGACCAGCGCCGCGCGCAATGCCGGCCTGCCGATCGTCCAGCGCGGCAAGACGCCGTTCATCTATACGTCGTTCTACGAGGGCCGCTCGTGCAGCCCGTATCTGTACGTCAACGCCTGGGTCCCCGAGCAGCAGGTGCCGCCGATCGTCGACCAGTTCATGACCGCCAACGGTGCCAAATCGTTCTTCCTGATCGGCAGCGACTATGCGTTCGGCCGCGGCATGCTGGCGTTCACGCGCGGCTATATCGAGAAGAAGGGCGGCAAGGTCCTGGGCGAGGAATACCTGCCCATGGACGGCACCGACTGGACGCCGATCATCTCCAAGCTGCGCGCCTCGGGCGCCGACGCGCTGGTCACCTCGACGGCCGGCGGCGCGCCCAACGTGACGCTGACCAAGCAGCTGCGCTCGGCCGGCGTCACCCTGCCGTACGGCAATCTGGCGGTCGACGAGGGCACCGCCAAGAGCATGGGCGGCGACGCCGCCGGCATCTACATCTCGGCCTCCTACGTGACCTCGATCGATACGCCCGCCAACGCCAAGTTCCTCGCCGCCATGAAGGCGAAGTTCGGCGACCAGCTCAAGACCCCGAACGACCTCTCGGTCCCCGAATACGAGGCCGTCTATGCCTACAAGGCCGCCGTCGAGAAGGCCGGATCGACCAAGGCCGACGACGTCCTCAAGGCGCTGCCCACGGTCGCCGTGGAAGGCCCGCGCGGCACCATCCGGATGGACAAGGAGCATCACGCCCCGCTCGCCATGTATCTCGGCCAGGTCGAGCCCGACGGCGGCGTCAAGGTCATCAAGGCCTTCAAGGACGTCGATCCCGGCGCGCAGTGCCCGAACCTGAAGTGATCTTGTCGCACCACCGATGAGTCTCGCCCTCGATGTGGTGACGACGGCGGGCATGCTGTTCGTCGTCGCCATGGGCCTGCTGGTGGTGTTCGGCGTTCTCAAGATCATCAACTTCGCCCATGGGGCGTTCCTCACCCTCGGCGCCTATGCGGGGCTGGTGACGACCGGCCTCGCGGTCAGCCCGTGGCTGTCGTGGCCGCTGGCGTTCCTGGTGGGCGCTACGGCCGGGCTTCTGGTCGAGCGGCTGATCGTGCGGCCGCTCTATGCCCGCCCGCTCGATGCCATCCTGGCGACCTGGGGGTTGGGGATCGTCATCAGCCAGATCATCACGCTGGCGTTCGGCCGCGAGGTGCAGTTCGCCGCGAGCCCGCTGACCGGAACCGTCGCGATCCTCGGCGAGACCTACTCGGCCTATCGCCTCGCTCTCCTCGCTGTCGCGGTGGTGCTCGGCCTCGCCTTCTCCGGCCTGATCGAGGGCACGCGGCTCGGCCTGTCCGCGCGCGCCGTGATCATGAACGAGGATCTGGCGCGCGGCCTCGGCATCGACACCTCGCGGGTCAGGCTGCTGACCTTCGTGATCGGCTGCGGGCTCGCGGCGCTCGCCGGCGCGCTGATCACGCCGCTCTCCAGCGTCGACCCCAACATGGGCGTGCCGTGGCTGATCAACGCCTTCATGCTGGTGATGGTCGCCGGCTCGTCGTTCGCCAGCCTCGCGCTCGCGGCCCTCGTTCTCGGCGGCGCCCAGGTCGTGGTCAGCAGCTATCTCAGCCCGATCCTCGGCGGCATGACGATCGTCGTCATGGCCGCCCTGGTGCTGCGGCTGCGTCCCGCCGGGTTCGGCCGTGACTGAGCCTCGGGTCGCCATGCGCGGGCCGTTGCGGGGCATCGGCGGGCTCGCCGCCGGCCTCGCCGTGGCGGCGGTGGCGGTCGCCGCCGGCCCGTTCGTTCTCGACACCTATCTGGTCAATGTCCTGATCCGCGCCTTCCTGTACGCGCTGGTGGCGATGACGGTCGACATCCTGTGGGGCTACACCGGCATCCTCACGTTCGGCCAGGCCGCGTTCTTCGGCATCGGCGCCTACGCGGCCGCGCTCGTGTTCACCCACCTCGGCTTCACGCCGGCCACCATCGCTCTTGCGGTGACGCTGTCGCTGGCCGCGCCCGCGGTGGCGGGCCTCGTCGTCGGCTGGCTGTCGTTCTACCCGGGATCGACGCCGCTCTATGCGTCCGTGGTGTCGCTCGCGTTCCCGATCGTGGTCACCCAGGTGATCTTCTCGGGCGGCACCTTCACGGGATCGAGCAGCGGCCTCGTCGGATACCCGGTGTTCGACCTGTCGGTCGAGGCCTGGTTCTGGATCGTCGGCGGCGTCCTGGTGGCGGCGGCCGGCCTCGGATACGTGTTCGTGCACAGCGAGATGGCCCGCACCCTGGTCGCGATCCGCGACAACGAGATGCGCTGCTCGTATCTCGGCATCGACGCCCCGCGCCTGAAGATTCTGCTGACCGCGGCGCTCGCCGCGGTGGCGGGTCTCGCCGGCTTCGGCTACGCCAACTATTCGGGTGTCGTCGCGCCGGAGATCGCCGGCTTCGTGTTCGGCACCGTGCTGGTGATCTATGTGGCGCTCGGCGGGCGCGCCACACTGGTCGGGCCGCTCATCGGCACCATCCTGATCGATACCTTGAGCGCCTATCTGTCGGGCGATCTTCCCTATGTCTGGCAGCTGGTGGTCGGCCTCGTCTTCATCGTCGTCATCGTGGCGCTTCCCAACGGCTTCGCGCCGCTGATCGCCGGCGCGTGGCGACGCCTGGCGCCGCGCCGCGACGGCGGCGGTCGGCCGGCGGTCCGCATCGTGCGCGCCGGGAGCGCGGCCGCGGTGCCGCCGAGCGCCACGCTGGAGATCGTCGGCGTCGCCAAATCGTTCGGCAGCCTCAAGGTGCTCGAGGACATCCATCTCTCCGTCGTCGACGGCGAGCTCGTCAGCCTCGTCGGCCCCAATGGCGCCGGCAAGACCACGCTGATGCGCTGCATCAGCGACGGCCGCGAGCGCTCCAGCGGGCTGGTCCGCGTCAACGGCACCGACATCGCCGGGATGCCGCCGCATCGGGTGGTCGGCCTCGGCCTCGGCCGCAAGTTCCAGACCGCCGGCATCTTCGAGAGCCTGACGGTCGCCGAATGCCTGCGGATGGCGCGCCTGTCGGCGCAGGCGCCGTCGTTCCTCCACCCGATCGACGCCGTCACGTTGCCGCAGGCGGCCCGCGCCGTGGTGGAGACGACCGGGCTCGCCGACGCCCTCGCGCTCGAGGCGAAGTCGCTGTCCCACGGCCAGAAGCAGGCGCTCGAGCTCGCCATGGTGCTGGCGCTGGAGCCGCAGATCGTGCTGCTCGACGAGCCCACCGCCGGGCTGACCAAGGCCGAGCGCACGCGCATCGGCGGCATCCTGACGGAGCTTGCCGCGCGCCATCGCCTCGCCGTCATCCTGGTCGAGCACGACCTCGATTTCGTCCGCGAAATCTCGTCGCGCGTCGTGGTGCTGCATCAGGGCCGGATCGTGCTCGACGGCACGGTCGACGCGGTCGTCGGCTCGGAGCTGGTGCGCACCATCTATGCGGGCGCCGGCCATGGCTGACGCGGCCGACGGCACCTCCAGCGCCGTGGCGCTCGCGGTCAAAGGCCTGTCGAGCGGCTATGGCGACACCGTGGTGCTGCGCGACGTGTCGCTCGCCATCGGCCGCGGCGAGATTCTGGCGCTGCTCGGCCGCAACGGCATGGGCAAGACCACGCTGGTGCGCACCATCCTGGGGTTCCTGCGGCCGCGCGGCGGAACCGTTACCGTGCTCGGGCGCGATCGCACCGGCGCCGCCACCGACCGGCTGGTCCGCGACGGCGTCGCCTATGCGCCCCAGGAGAAGGCGATCTTCCAGGACCTCTCGGTGCGCGACAATCTGCGGCTGGCGTTCGCCGACGACGGCGCCTTCCGCGACGGGCTTGCGCGTGCGCTCGCGACGTTTCCGCTGTTCGCCGACCGCATCGCCCAGAAGGCCGGCACGCTGTCGGGCGGCGAGCAGAAGATGCTGATGATCGCCCGCGCCCTCATGGTGCGGCCGAGCCTGATGCTGATCGACGAGATCTCCGAGGGCCTGCAGCCCTCGGTGATCGAGCGGATCGCTGGCGTGCTGCGCGCCGAGCGCGACGTCTCCGGCACCGCGATGCTGCTGATCGAGCAGAACATCGCCTTCGCGCTCGCGGTTGCCGACCGCTGGGCGGTGCTCAAGCGCGGCGAGATCGACGATGAGGGCGCGGTGGCGCCGGGCGTCGCGGGTCGGATAGCCGATCACCTGGCGATTTGACCGGGAGGCGCTGCAGCGTGCGGCCGCGGCGCCGATCACGGCGTCCCGAAAATCAACCCGGCGCTGGTGGCAGATTGAAAAACAGCGTCGTGCCGTCGTTCGGCGCCGATTCGCACCAGATGGTGCCGCCGTGACGCTCGACGATCTTCTTGCAGGTGGCGAGCCCGAGGCCGGTGCCTTCGTATTTGCCCCTCCCGTGCAGGCGCTTGAACGGCTCGAAGATTTCCCGGTGGTGCTCCTGGGAA
The DNA here is from genome assembly GCA_049509935.1 of Xanthobacteraceae bacterium. Lineage (GTDB taxonomy): Bacteria > Pseudomonadota > Alphaproteobacteria > Rhizobiales > Xanthobacteraceae > AP-16. The sequence continues at coordinate 14,950 of JBEKZK010000022.1, forward strand.
ATCCCGATCCCGTTGTCCTTCACGGCGAACCGCCACATGCCCTCTCCGTCGGCGCTGGCGGTGACCTCGACGGTCGGCTGGGCGGCCTCGCAGTACTTGATGCTGTTGCCGATCAGATTCTGCAGGAGCTGCGCGAGCTGGGGCGCGTTGCCGGTGACCGCCGGCAACTCACCGTGGGTCACGCGGGCGCCGCGCTTCTGGATCACCTGCTGCAGGTTGGACACGGTGTCCTCCATCACCTGACCCATGTCGACGGCCTCGAACGTGACCTTCGCGTCCACTTTGGTGTACTCGTGGAGGGTGCCGACCAGCGCGCCCATGCGCTCGATTGCGCCGACGAGGCTGTGGGCACAACCGGCGATGCTGCCCCTGTCGATCGTTTCCGGGCGAAGCTTGCTCTCGATGATGCTGGCATATCCCCGCATGGCGGTCAGCGGACCGGCGAGGTCGTGCACGAGAACGGAGGCAAAATTCTCCAGCTCACTGCGCTGTTGCGCCACCTGCCGGCGCAGGGCCGCCTTGCCCAGGGCGCTGTCGATCGCGCGCCTGACCGAGCGGGCATGGATCTGGGCTTTCGGGAGGTAGTCCGAAGCGCCGAGCTTCATGGCCTCGGCCGCGATCTCCTCGTCCCCGTGGCCGGTCACCATGATGATCGCCATGTAGGGAAACCGCTCGTGCAGCGCGGCGACGCCGTAGAGGCCGTCGCGTCCCGGCATCTTGTAGTCGACGAAGGCGCAATCGACGACGCCCTCGGCGCACGCCGCAACCGCGTCCTCGGCATTCACGGTTTCGACGCATTCGCAGGAAATGCCCGCCTGCGCCAGAACGCGCCTGATCTGCTTGCGATCGCCCTCGTCGTCGTCCGCAATCAGAACCCTCAGCTTTTCCGGCGGCATCGGTCGCTCCTCTCTCGGGCCGTTATGGCAGCTCTACGATCCGCCTGTAGCAGTCCATCAGGTT
>JBEKZK010000220.1:0-7605 GCA_049509935.1 Xanthobacteraceae bacterium
ATGACCGCCGAGCCGAGCACGCCCGGGAGGTCGCTCGACACCTCGATGTCGAGCTTGTCCTCGACGATGTCGACGATCTCGTCGACGACGAGTCCCATCGAATGGCCGTTGTCGCTGAACACCAGGAGCGGCTGAGCGCCCTCGCTGCGAACCCTCACCTCGTCATTGACCCGCACCAGCGGCATGAGATGACCGCGGTACTGCACCAGATGACGGCCATTGGAGACCTCGATCTTCTTGCAGTCGATCTCCTCGAGCCTGGTCACCAGCGACAGCGGCACCGCCTTGAGCTCGGGCGAGCCGGCGCGGAACACGAGCATCGATACCGTCTTCACCGTCGTCGCACTGCGCTGGGCCTCGGTCTCCTCCGCGGCGGGCGCCGGACCCGTGGTGCCGATCGCCTGGGCGATCCCGTTGGGATCGATGATCATGATGACCGAGCCGTCGCCCAGAATGGTGTTGCCGGAGAACATGGCGATGTGACGCAGCTTGGTCGACATCGGCTTGACGACGATTTCCTCGGTGTGGAACACGCCGTCGACGACAATCCCGAATGTCTGACTGCCCACCTGCGTCACCACGATGAAGCCGTCCTCCGGCTCGCTGCTGCTGCCCGTGGTGTCGATGTCGAGCATCCTCTTGAGGTGGACCAGCGGCAGCAGCTTGTTGCGCAGCCGCAGCACCGGCGTGTTCTTGATCCGCTCGATGCGATGCTCCGAATTGGTCTGCGCGCGAACCAGCTCGACGACGGAGAGCTGCGGGATCGCGAAGCGGTCGCCGGCGGCCTCGACGATCAGCGCCGAGACGATGGCCAGCGTCAGGGGAATCTTGATGACGAAGCTCGAGCCCTCGCCGATCACCGACCTGACGTCGATGTTGCCGCCGATCTGGTCGATGTTGGTGCGGACCACATCCATGCCGACGCCACGGCCGGATACGCTGGTCACCTGCGCCGCGGTGGAGAAGCCCGGAGCGAAGATGAACTTGTGGATTTGCGCCTCGGTCATCTTCTCGGCTTCGCCTTCGGTCGCCAGCCCGCTGGCGATGATCTTGGCCTTGATCCGGTCGGTGTTCAGCCCGCGGCCGTCGTCGGAAATCTCGATGATGATGTGCCCGCCCTCGTGGTAGGCGGACAGGCGGATCGTGCCTTTCTCGGGCTTGCCGGCGAGGACGCGCTGCTCCCGGGTCTCGAGTCCGTGGTCGGCGGAATTGCGGACCATGTGGGTGAGCGGATCCTTGATGAGATCGAGCACCTGGCGGTCGAGCTCGGTATCGGCGCCGTGCATCTCGAGCTCGATGTCCTTGGACAGCTCGGCGGCGAGGTCGCGCACCACCCGCGGCAGCTTCTGCCAGGCATTGCCGATCGGCTGCATGCGCGTCTTCATGACGCCCTCCTGCAGCTCGGCCGTCACGTTGGAGAGGCGCTGCAGCGGCACCTTGAACTCGGAGTCCTCGTGCCGCCGCGAGATCTCCAGGAGCTGATTGCGGGTCAGCACCAGCTCGGAGACCATGGTCATCAGATTCTCGAGGGTCTCGACACTCACCCGGATCGACTGATTGGCGACCTTGGTTTCGGGGCCACCTTCATCGTCCTTGAGGTCGCGGACCGCCTTGCGGTCGGCGGCCGCTGGCGCCGCCTTGGCGTCGTGGCGCGGCGCGCGGGTCTGCGCCTTGACGTCCGGCTTCGCGGCCGGCGCCGGGACTTCCGCGACGGTCTCGCGGAAGGCGCGCTCGAGGTCGTCGAGCGAGACTTCGCCGGGCCGCAGCGGGCGCTCCGGCGTCTGTTCGGCGACGGTTCCGTTGATCGGAGGCTTGGCGTCCTTCGCGGAGGCGGCAGACGCGGCCCCGTGCACCGCCATGTGCTCCAGCAGGCCGATCAGATCCGGATCGGAGCCGACCGGCTCGGCCTCGTTGCGCTCGAGCTCGCCGAGAATCTCCTTGATCCGATCGATCGTGCTGAGGATGACGGTGACCGCATCGCCGGTCACCGGGGTGCCGTCGCGGAACTTGCCCATCAGGGTTTCGGCGGCGTGCGCCAGCGCCTCGAGACGTGGAAGCCCGAGAAACCCGCAGGTCCCCTTGATGGTGTGGACGAGACGAAAAATGTTGTCGAGAATCTTCGCGTTGTTGGGGTCCTGCTCGAAACGCACGAGTTCGACATCGACCGTGTCGAGGCTCTCGTTGGTCTCGGTCAGAAATTCGCGCAGCAGATCATCCATGGAAGATCCTTGTCGCGTCCCCCGCCGCCATGGCGATCGCGTTCTGGAAGTAGAGCCAGTCTGTTGGGAAACAGTTTAGGATTGGTTGCGTTCGGCGCGCCGGACGCTCCGCGAGGTGGAAATTCGAATGAATTCCCGTCGGCGCTGCCGCGTATCGGGCCTTTTCGGGCCGCCGACCCCGCCGATCGCCGGGAAATCGCCGCCGGTCCGGTCGACGACGGTAGGAACTTCAAATCCGCCGCACTCGGGTCAGCGCGCCGTGACCACGATCCGGTCGGCCTCCTGCGCGATACCGGCCGACATCGCGCAGCTGCGCGCCAGGAGCCCGGTATAGAACGGCTGGATCGCATGGGCGTCGACGGCGTGCTCTCCGGGCACGCCGGCGAGCAGGCCTGGAATGGCCTGGGGAATGCGCGCGTTCAGCCCGGCCGCCGTGACCTGAAATCCGAGGCCATCGCCCTCCCCGATCGGCGCGACCGCCAGCGCGCCCCCCCGCGGGATCGTCTGGGCGGCGAGAATCAGCAGGTTGAGCAGGAGCTTGACGCGGTTCTTCGGCAGCATGACGCGGGGCAGCTCCCAGGTGAGCCTGGTCTTGTCGTCTTCGAGAAAACCGCGGGCGACCTGCTCGGCGTCGCCGACATCGATGACGGCTCCCGCCGACCCGGCGGATCCGAAGGCGAGCCGGCAGAACTGCAGTCGCGCCGAGGCCTGACGGGCGCTCTTCTTGATCAGGGCGAGCGCAAAGGTCTTGGTCTCCTCGTCATTGTCGTCCTCGAGCACTTCGAGCCCATTGACCACGGCGCCAACCGGGCTGATCAGGTCGTGGCACAGCCGCGAGCACAGCAAAGCTGCGAGATCCAGAGCATCGAGCGTGATGGGTGCCGACATTGGGGCGGTCTCCGGTGCGCGGCGGGGATGCACGGTCCGCTCCGAAACGCCACGACTCGGTGCCCGCCATGCGGCCGTGTGATACACCGCGGCTGCGCAACCTGCCAAGGCGACGAGGTGACGAGCGTGCCATCCGAACGAGACGCCGGCCCACCCTTGCATGCGGCGATGGCGGCACGGCTCGCGGAGCTGACCGCCATCGTGTCGCAGGCTGCGGCCGCGATCCTCGCCATTGCACCCGACAGGCTGGATTTGCGGCAGAAGGCCGACCTCTCCCCGGTCACCCTGGCGGACGAGGCCGCCGAGGCGGTGATCCTGCGGGGCCTGGCCGAGGTTGCGCCCAGCGTTCCGGTCGTTTCCGAGGAGGCTTGCGCCCATGGGCGTTCACCGCCGCCCGGGGCGAGCTTCATCCTGGTCGACCCGCTCGATGGCACACGCGAGTTCGTGGCGGGCCGCGGCGAGTATACCGTCAACCTCGCCGTCATCGCCGACGGCGTGCCGGTCATCGGCCTCGTCGCGGCGCCGGCACTGGGGATGATCTGGCGTGGGGTCTGCGGCTGCGGCGCCGACCGCCTGCGGCTCGAGCCAGGGGCCGAACCCGCGGACGCCCAGGAGATCGTTGCCATTCACCCCCGTCCAAGCCCCGCCGCCGGTCTGGTCGCCGCCGTGAGCAGATCGCATTTTGACCCGCGGTCGGCGGCGCTGCTGGCGAGCCTGCCGATCACCGGGCAGATCATTTGCGGCTCATCGGTCAAATTCTGCCGGATCGCCGAGGGAGCGGCCGACCTTTATCCGAGGCTCGCCCCCACCTGTGAGTGGGACATCGCGGCGGGACACGCGATCCTGGCGGCCGCGGGCGGCTGTGTGACCGACCCCGATGGCGCCCCGCTGGTCTATGGGCGCGGCGGCGACGGGTTTCACGTTCCCGGGTTCATTGCCTGGAGCAGCCCGTCCCTGGCGGCTGCCTCGCTCGCCGGTCGGCGCCACGCAAATCCGCCGCACTAGTGCACCCGCCGCACTAGGGCAGCATGGTCCGCTTCAGTTGCAGCCACTTGGCGGAGGCCGCGGCGATCTTACCCGGCGGATCGGCCGCAAAGGCCTCGCGCGATGCCGGACTGGCGAACAGGTAGACGTGGGATTCAACCATGATCCACAGGTCCGGATGGCCGGGTATGGCCAAGCCACGACCGATCGATACCGAATCGTATCCGCCGTAGCGCGGCATATAGACGTCGGGATGATCGGTGAACGCCGCCCGATTGCCTTCATTGCGGAACCGCCAGATCGCGCCCGCAAAGGAATATTCGAGGTCCGTGCGGCCCATGACAGGTCCGCCATCGGTGAAGTACCCGACCGGATCGAAGCCATAGAGGGCCAGGCCGGTATGCGGGTCGGCGACGATCCGGTCGGTGATCGCCGCTCCGGCCGGTGCCGCGGCGTGGATACCGATCATCAGGCCGGTCGCCAGCACACTTACAGCGAGAATTGATTTCATCAGTGATTTCCGTTGCGGCCGCGGTGGCGTCATAGTGTTCTTTCAGATCTCTTGCGATTCGCATGCCGGCCGGCTCTTTTGCCCGTAGCACGATCGGCGTATGCAACGGGTTAAGCCCAGCCGGGTCAGAAGCCTGAGGGAGCCTTCATGTCCGCACTACAGCGCTTCCCGGCCATTATGGCGCATGTCCTTGACCGGCGAACCGGGTCCACTTCGCCGGGACATGCGCCTTTGCTGGCGCATGTCCTTGATCGGCGAACCGGGTCCACTTCGCCGGGACATGCGCCTTTGCTGGCGCATGTCCTTGATCGGCGAACCGGGTCCACTTCGCCGGGACATGCGCTGGCTCGCCTGCTCGGCGTCGTGGCCCTGGCGCTGGGACTCGCTGCCGGGTCGGCGGCGGCCCAGTCGCCGCCAACGCCATCCGACCGATTCTCGCCGCAGGAGCTGGTTGATGCCGGGCACAATTTTTTCGGCACCCTGTCGCGCGGGCTCGCGCAGATCATCGAACGGGCGGGCAGCCAGTGGGGCCTGCCCAACGGCTATATTCTGGGCCAGGAGGGCGGCGGCGCTTTCGTGGCCGGGCTGCGCTACGGGGAAGGAACGCTCTACACCAAGAATGCCGGAGACCTGAAGGTTTACTGGCAGGGTCCGTCGCTCGGCTGGGACGCCGGCGGCGAAGGCGCGCGAACCATGATGCTCGTCTACAATCTGCCGGCGACCGAGGCGGTCTATCAGCGCTTCGGCGGCGTCGACGGCTCGGCATATCTGGTCGGCGGACTGGGCATGACGGTGCTCACCTCCAACAATATCGTTCTGGTTCCGATCCGCTCGGGGGTCGGAGTGAGGCTCGGCGCCAACATCGGCTATCTCAAGTTCACCCGCGAGCCGACCTGGAATCCGTTCTAGGACTGCCGTTGCGGACGGGCTCGCAGCGCTGTGGGACGCCACTGTCATCGTGGCGCGCGGCGGGATGAGCGGCCCGCTGCATTCAGGTTAACCCGCATCGACCCTGGAAGTGCCGATGCCCTCGTGGCATGGTGCCATGAGGCGTGCCAATGGGGGCTCGGAGGCGTCGGTCATGATCGAACCGATCATGTATTTCGGGCTCGGCTTTTTTGCCGCGAGCCTGCTCGCGCTGATCGTCGTGCCGTTCGTTCACGGCCGTGCCGTGCGCCTGACGAAGCGCCGGCTGGAGGCGGCAACGCCGCTGTCGATGACCGAGATCCAGGCTGACAAGGACCAGCTTCGAGCCGAGTTCGCCATGTCGACGCGACGCCTGGAAATGAGCGTCGAGCAGCTCAAGACCAGGAGCAGCAGCCAGTTTGCCGAGCTCGGCAAGAAGACCGACGTCATCAACCGCCTCAAAGTCGAGCTCGGCGAGAAGACCGCCGCGATCCTGTCCCTGGAGGCGCGCGAAAAGGCGCTCAAGGATCAGCTTCATGCAACCGAGGACGAGCTGACCGCAAATACCAACACGCTGCGCGAGACCGAGCGCACGCTGGCCGACAGGCAGGGCGATCTCGCCAGGCGGACTACGGATCTGGACGAACGCTCGGTCACCGCCGACAGCCAGAAGATCGAAATCGTGGCACTGAAGACCCAGGTCGATACGCTCAAAGGCGAGATCGCCGGTCTCGAAAAGGACGTGAAGGAGACCGGCGAGCGCCTTGCGCGCGAGCGCCAGGACGCCGCCGCCGCCGCCACGCAGCTCGCCGAAGCGCGCGGACGGGGCGAGAAGCTCGGCGAGCGCGTCGATCAATTGGAGCTTCAGCTCAAGGCGCAGACCGCCGAGGCGCAAATCCTCGCCCAACGCGTGGGCGAGCTCGAAACGCGGCTCGGCGAGCAGGGCCGCCTGCTCGCCGATCGCGAGCGCGAGCGCGACCAGTTGCGCCTCAACATCGAGGCGTCGCGCAAGATCGAAGCGGACTTGCGCCAGGAGCTCGCCAGCCTCGACCGTCGTCAGGGCGCTGCGACTGATTCGCTCAAGGCGGAAAAGGCCCTCGCCGAGGCCCAGCTCGAGCGCGCCCGCGAGGATCGCGCCAAGCTGCAGCGCGAGCTCGCCTCGATGAAGCGCGAAGCCGAGGCCACCTGGGCTTCGGAGCGCGTGGAAAACGCCATGCTGCGCGAGCGCATCAACGACGTCGCCGCCGAGGTCACCCGCCTCACCTCTGCGCTCGAAGGGCCCGGCTCGCCGATCGACGCAATCCTCACCGAGGGTGCGCAGCCCGGACCGGCCGCTGGAAATGGCGCCGCAAAGCTCGCCGAGGAGCCCAAGGGCAGCCTGGCCGACCGCATTCGCGCATTGCAGGCCCGGGCGTCGCGGCTCTCTTCGGCGAGCTGAGGCGTCGCGGCTCTCTTCGGCGAGCTGAGAGGCAGGATCGCGCCTCCCGAACCTCCTCGAGGTCCGGCGCTGTCGCGTCAGCTATCTGAAGATACTTCATTATCGACATTACCGACCGATTGTCGGTTTGGCATGAAGCTTGAAGGGAGGAGGCGGACATCCGACGCCGCCAGCGAGCGACGATCGGAGGACGAGCGACGATCGGAGGGATTGTCCGTCGTCTGCAACAGGAGCCATCATGACCCGGCCGGCATCGCTTCGCGGACGCGGCGTGACCCGACCATGAGCGAGCCCCTGGTGATCGTGGGCAACGGCATGGCGGCGGCGCGTCTGGTCCGCGAGCTGGCCGCACGCGCGCTCGGCCGGCACGCGGTCGCCGTGATCGGAGACGAGCCGGGCCGCGCAATCGATCGCCGATGTGCCGCAGCCGTAGCGCACCGTCACGCCGCGGTCCCGCCACGATCGGGGGGGCTCGAACTCGATGTCGTCGGCCGAGATCTCCTCGGCGAGCAGCGGCGACAGCAGAACGCGGTTGTAGGCGCGGCCCGCACCGTCTTGCTCGCCGACGGCGGGAAGCTTCGCTTCGCCAAGCTGGTGATTGCGACCGGCTCTCGCCCCGCACGACTGCCGGTGCACACCGGACCGCAGGGCGCGCTTCG
>JBEKZK010000221.1:0-6946 GCA_049509935.1 Xanthobacteraceae bacterium
CCAGGAAGTCGCGGAACACCTGGATGCGCGCCACCGACTTGAGCTCCTCCGGATAGACGAAGTAGACGTCGAAGGCGACGGCTTCCAGATCGCCGAACAGCTGGACCAGGCCGCCGTTGTCCTCGACCAGATAGTCGGGCAGGCTGGCGATGCCGAGCCCGCGCTGGCAGGCGCGCAGCAGGCCGAACACGTTGTTGATCACGAACCACGGCTCGCGCCGGCCCTTGCCGTTGCGCGCCGCCTCGGTCAGCCAGTGCACGTTCTGCAGATAATGCGGCGCATTGCCGCCGAGCACCATGACGCGATGGTCGTCGAGATCCTGGTGCACGCGCGGGGTGCCGTGGCGCTTCAGGTATTCGGGCGACGCATAGGCGTGGAAGTGCATGGAGAACAGCTTGCGCTGGATCAGGTCGGGCTGCACCGGCTGGCGCAGCCGGATGGCGACGTCGGCCTCGCGCATCGACAGGTCGAGCTCCTCGTCGGTGGTGATCAGCTGGATGCGGACGCCGGGATAGAGGTCGAGAAACTCGCCCAGCCGCGGGGTCAGCCAATGCACGCCGATGCCGACCGAGGTCGCCACCTTCAATTCACCGCTCGGCCGCTCCTTGCTGTCGGTGAGCTTGGTGCGCGCGGCCTCCAGCTTCATGAACACGTCGTGGGCGGTGCGGTACAGCAGGTCGCCCTGCTCGGTCAGGATCAGTCCGCGGGCGTGCCGGTGGAACAGCGGCACGTTGAGCTCCTGCTCGAGCGCGCCGACCTGGCGCGACACCGCCGACTGCGACAGCCCGAGCTGCTCACCCGCGTGGGTGAAGCTGCCGGCCTCGGCGGCGGCATGAAAAACCTTCAGCTTGTCCCAGTCCATGGTGTGACCGCCTGACATTCGGGCAGGCGCCTTGCCTTTCATTCCGCGGCCGCCCGGCGTTGGTGAGAGGCCGCGAGAAAGCGCTCCGCTTCGAGCGCCGCGATGCACCCCTGGCCGGCCGCAGTCACCGCCTGGCGATAGATGTCGTCGGTGACGTCGCCGGCGGCGAACACGCCCGGCACCGAGGTCGCGGCCGAATTCGGCGCCGTCTCGATGTAGCCGGACGGCTTCATCTTGAGGCGCCCGGCGACCAGCGCGGTCGCCGGGGTATGCCCGATGGCGACGAACACGCCGTCGACCGGCCTGTCGGTGACGGCGCCGGTCCTCAGGTTCTTCAAGCGGACGCGCGTCACCTTCGGCGGGTCGTCGGTGCCGCCGATGTCCTCCACGACGCTGTCCCAGATCACCGAGATCTTCGGATGGCGGAACAGGCGCTCCTGCAGGATTTTTTCGGCGCGCAGGCTGTCGCGGCGGTGGACCAGCGTGACGGTCGCGGCGAAGTTGGTGAGGAACAGCGCCTCCTCGACCGCCGTATTGCCGCCGCCGATCACCACCACATCCTTGCCGCGGTAGAAGAAGCCGTCGCAGGTCGCGCAGGCCGAGACGCCGTAGCCCTGGAATTTTCGCTCGCACGGCAGGTCGAGCCATCGTGCCTGGGCACCGGTCGCCAGGATCAGCGCGTCCGCCAGATAGACGTCGCCGCTGTCGCACGTCAGACGGAACGGCCGCCGCTCGAGCTCGATGCTGGTCACGTGGTCGGCGACCAGCCTCGTTCCCACGTGAGCCGCCTGCTTTTCCATCTGCTCCATCAGCCAGGGACCCTGGATGACGTCGGCGAAGCCCGGATAGTTTTCGACATCGGTTGTGATGGTGAGCTGGCCGCCGGGCTGGATGCCGCGGATCAGGATCGGCTCGAGCATCGCGCGCGCCGCATAGATCCCCGCCGTGTAGCCGGCGGGACCGGAACCGATGATGACAACCTTGGCGTGCTCGACCTTGGACACCACATGTCCCCCGCGGCATTTGCCGCCAACCGCCACGCTCCGATTGCCCTCGGATCCCAAGCCGAACGGGCATGACGCCCGCACAATTTAAGGCTTCGGCCGAGCCATGCAAGCCACGCAACCCAGAACTCACAGGATGGCGGATGAAAGGCGCTGCCCGCCGCCAGAAAGCATCACCCGCGGGTGCCATGGCGCAATATTGTTTCGTGCCGGCCCGGTTCGCGGTATCTACCGCCGGAACGCAGCCTACTCCGCCGGAGGATCTTCGTGGCCGCCGACCTCGACGCCATCGACTGGAAGATTTTGAAAGAGCTGCAGGACGACGGCCGAATCACCAATGTCGAGCTGGCGCGCCGGGTCGGCATCTCGGCACCGCCATCGCTGCGGCGGGTCCGCGCGCTCGAGGAAGCGGGCTACATCAAGGGCTATCGCGCCCTGCTCGACGAAAAGCAGCTCGGATACGAGGTGACGGTCTTTGCCATGGTGCATCTGGCGAGCCAGGCCGAGGCCGATCTCGCCGCCTTCGAGGCGTTCGTGCGCACCGAGCCGCTGGTGCGCGAATGCTGGATGCTGTCGGGGGAGATCGATTTCCTGCTCAAGTGCGTGGCACCCGACCTGCGCACCTTCCAGGCCTTCGTCACCGAGCTCACCGCCGCCCCCCACGTGCGCAACGTCAAGACCTCGCTGACGCTGCGCAACTCCAAGGATGCCGCGACGGTGCCGCTGGAATCCAGATCGCCCTGAGGGGTCGGCCGGTCGTTTCAGCCCCATTCCACCTTCAGCACCTCGAACGCCTTGGCGCCGCCCGGCGTGACCACCTCGACGGACGCGCCCTTCTTCTTGCCGACCAGCGCGCGGGCGAGCGGCGAGGTGATCGAGATGCGGCCGGCCTTGGCGTCGGCCTCGGGCTCGCCGACGATCTGCCACACGCGCTTCTCCTCCGTGTCCTCGTCGACCAGGGTCACCGTCGCGCCGAACTTGACGGTGTCGCCGGACAGCTTGGACACGTCGATCACTTCCGAGCGCGCGAGCTTGTCCTCGAGCTCGGCGATGCGGCCCTCGTTGTGCGATTGCTGCTCCTTGGCGGCATGATACTCGGCGTTCTCCGATAGATCGCCATGCGAGCGCGCGTCGGAAATCTGCTGAATGATGCGGGGCCGCTCCACCTGCTGGCGGTGCTTGAGCTCCTGCTCGAGGGCGGCGTGACCCGCCGCGGTCATCGGGATCTTGTCCATCGGTCCTTGTCCTCCGACGTCAGACAGAAAAAAGTTCCGATCGCGGGGCACCTCCGGCTCCGCGATCGTAAACTCTGTTCCGAACTCGTGCCGTTGCCCGGTGGCCCCGTCCGGTCTCCGGTCTCAGGTCCGGTCGCCGAAATAGCTTTGCAGTGTGCGTACCTCGAGATCGCCCCCGAGATGGGCCTTGATCCCTTGCGCCGCGGCCACGGCGCCTGAAAGAGTGGTGTAGTACGGCACTTTATGCAAGAGGGCGGCACGCCGGAGCGACCGGCTGTCGGCGAGCGCCGTTGCCCCCTCGGTGGTGTTGAAAACGAGCTGAACCTCGCCGTTCTTGATGCGATCGACGATATGAGGCCGTCCTTCCAGCACTTTGTTGACTTTTTCGGCCTCGACGCCGTGCTCGGCGAGGAATCGCTGGGTCCCGGAGGTCGCGATCACCTGGAATCCGAGCTCACCGAGAAGGCGAATCGTGTCGAGAATTCGTGGCTTGTCGATGTCGCGGACCGACACGAAGACGGTGCCATGGTAGGGTAGATTGGTCCCACCACCCAGCTGGCTCTTGACGAAGGCGATCGCGAAGGAGTGGTCGAGACCCATGACCTCGCCGGTCGAGCGCATTTCCGGGCCGAGCACCGTATCGACGCCGGGAAACCGGGCGAAGGGGAATACCGCTTCCTTGACGCCGATGTGGCCGAGCCGCGGCGGCGCCAGCGCGAAGCTCTCCAGCGCCTCGCCCGCCATGACCCGCGCCGCGATCTTGGCGACCGGCGTGCCGATCACCTTGGCGACGAACGGCACCGTGCGCGAGGCGCGCGGATTGACCTCGAGCACGTGGATGTCGCCGTCCTTGATGGCGTACTGCACGTTCATCAGGCCGACCACCTCGAGCGCCTGGGCAAGCGCCCGGGTCTGCTCCTCGAGCCGGCCGATCATCGCGGCGTCGAGCGAGTGCGGCGGCAGCGAGCACGCCGAATCGCCGGAGTGGATGCCGGCTTCCTCGATGTGCTCCATGACGCCTGCCACATAGGTGGTCCGCCGGTCCGCCAGGCAGTCGACGTCGACCTCGATGGCGTCGGTCAGGTAGCGGTCGATCAGCAGCGGCCGCCGGTCCGACACCGCGAGCTCCGAGGGCCGGTCGAGATCGGCGGCGAGCCGCGTCACGTAGCGGTCGAGCTGCGCCGGGTCGTGAACGATCTCCATGCCGCGCCCGCCGAGCACATAGGACGGCCGGATCACGATCGGGTAGCCGATCTCGTCGGCGATCGCGCGCGCCTGCGCCGGGCTCCGGGCGATGCCGTTGAGCGGCTGCAGCAGGCCGAGCCGGTCGAGCAGCTTCTTGAAGCGGTCGCGGTCCTCGGCGAGGTCGATCGCATCGGGCGAGGTGCCGAGGATCGGCACGTCGGCGCGCTCCAGCGGCTCGGCGAGCTTCAGCGGCGTCTGCCCGCCGAACTGCACGATGACGCCGTGCAGCGTGCCGTTGCGGCGCTCGGCATCGATGATCTCCATCACGTCCTCGGCGGTCAGCGGCTCGAAATAGAGCCGGTCCGAGGTGTCGTAGTCGGTCGACACCGTCTCCGGATTGCAGTTGACCATGATGGTCTCGTAGCCCGCCTCCTTGAGCGCGAAGGCGGCATGGCAGCAGCAGTAGTCGAACTCGATGCCCTGTCCGATGCGGTTCGGGCCGCCGCCGAGGATCACGATCTTCCTCGCCGCCGACGGACGGCCCTCGTCGGCGCAACGGCCGGCAAACGGCGGCTCGTAGGTCGAGTACATGTAGGCGGTGGGCGAGGCGAACTCGGCCGCGCAGGTGTCGATGCGCTTGAACACCGGCCGGACCTCGAGCGCGCGGCGCCGCCGCCCGACCGCGTCGGCCTCGAGCCCGGTCAGCTTGCCGAGCCGGGCGTCGGAGAACCCCAGGGACTTCAGCCGGCGAAAGGTCGCCGCCGTCGTCGGCAGGCCGTTGCGGCGGATCTCGGCTTCCATCTCGACGATGCCGCGGATTTCGCCGAGGAACCACGGATCGATCCGGCACGACGCGTGGATCTGCTCGTCGCCAAGCCCGAGCCGCATCGCCTGCGCGATGTTCAGCAGGCGGTCCGGCGTCGGCGTGCCCAGCGCGGCGCGGATCGCGTTCTTGTCGTCGCCCTGGCCGAGGCCCGCGATCTCGACCTCGTCGAGGCCGGTGAGCCCGGTCTCCAGCGAGCGCAGCGCCTTCTGCAGGCTCTCCTTGAAGGTGCGGCCGATCGCCATCACCTCGCCGACCGATTTCATCGAGGTGGTCAGCACCGGCTCGGCGCCGGGAAATTTTTCGAACGCGAAGCGCGGAATCTTGGTGACCACGTAGTCGATGGTCGGCTCGAACGAGGCCGGCGTCGCGCCGCCCGTGATGTCGTTGGCGACCTCGTCGAGCGTATAGCCGACCGCGAGCTTCGCCGCGACCTTGGCGATGGGAAAGCCGGTCGCCTTCGAGGCCAGCGCCGAGGACCGCGACACCCGCGGATTCATCTCGATCACCACCAGGCGCCCGTCGGCCGGATTGACGGCGAACTGCACGTTCGACCCGCCGGTCTCCACCCCGATCTCGCGCAGCACCGCGATCGAGGCGTCGCGCATGATCTGGTATTCCTTGTCGGTGAGCGTCAGCGCCGGCGCCACCGTGATCGAATCGCCGGTATGCACGCCCATCGGATCGACGTTCTCGATCGAGCAAACGATGATGCAGTTGTCCTGCCTGTCGCGCACCACCTCCATCTCGAACTCTTTCCAGCCGAGCACCGCCTCCTCGATCAGCACTTCGCTGGTGGGCGAGGCATCGATGCCGCGCTCGACGATCTCGACGAACTCCGCCTTGTTGTAGGCGACCCCGCCGCCGGTGCCGCCGAGCGTGAACGACGGGCGGATGATGGCGGGAAGCCCGATGTCCTCCAGCGCCTCCAGGGCCTGGATCAGGGTCTTGATCTGGTGCGAGCGCGGCGTCGCCAGCCCGATCCGCTGCATCGCCTCGCGAAACCGCTCGCGGTCCTCGGCCATGTCGATGGCGTCCGCGGTCGCGCCGATCATCTCCACGCCGAACTTCTCCAGGACCCCCATGCGACGCAGGCTGAGCGCGCAGTTGAGCGCGGTCTGTCCGCCCATGGTGGGCAGCAGCGCGTCCGGGCGCTCCACCTCGATGATCTTCGCGACGATCTCCGGCGTGATCGGCTCCACATAGGTCGCATGCGCCAGATCCGGGTCGGTCATGATGGTCGCCGGATTGGAGTTGACCAGGATGATCCGGTAGCCCTCGGCCTTCAGCGCCTTGCACGCCTGGGTGCCCGAATAGTCGAACTCGCAGGCCTGGCCGATCACGATCGGGCCGGCGCCGATGATCAGGATCGATTCGATGTCGGTGCGCTTGGGCATTGGTCCGTGATCGATCGGGGGCATGAAAAAGGGCGCGGACGCGCGCCCCAAAAGCCCCGAATGGCGGGAGATCGCCAGGTCCGCCGCGGCGGCCGTTGGGCTTATCGCAGAATCGTCGCAGAGGAAAGGGCGGCGGCCCCTTGGGCCTCCTTGGGCCTCCTTGGGCAGTCCTCGGGCGCGGGCGGAGTTCAGTCCGGCCTGGCCAGAAAGGTCATGCGCGCCTGGTTGTGCCCGATATTGGTGGCCGCCCGCCTGGCGGCAAAGCCGGCCGCCGCGAGCCGGGCGATCATCGCCGGCTCGTCGTACCGGGCAAGCCCGATGCTCGACCGCACCCGGCGGTAGTCGGACAGCACCGTGCGCACCAATCCGATCACGGCGGCGCCGAGAAAGCCGTTCCCGGCCGAGAGCTTCAGCAGCGCGAGCGCGTCGGTGAGCGGCGA